>QKCS01000254.1 GCA_003246795.1 Alphaproteobacteria bacterium | reverse complement strand
GAAATGCACCGCGCCCGCGACACCGGCTTCGCGCGCGATCTGCTCCAGCCGGGCGCGATCGTCGCCGCCGCCCGCCACGATGTAGAGCGCGCGCGGATGCGCCTCCAGAATCTGCGGCAACGCGCGGATGGTCATGTCGACGCCCTTGCGCGGTTCCAGCCGCGCCAAGGTCAGCAGCACCGGCGTCTGCCCGGCTATGATTTCGCGGACGCCCGCAAGCGCGTCCGCGCTGGGCTCCGGCATCGGGCCGATCGGCGGGTTGACGACGACGAGCCGCGTACCGTCGCCGACATAGGGCTTCGCGACCGAGGCGGTGAACGCAGAGTTCGCGATCACGGTCTTTGCCTTGGCGAAAGCATGGGCGATGCGCGCGCGTTTCGACGCGCTCGGCTGCGCCGGAAACTCCATGCCGTGCGCGAGGATCGCCAGCGGCGCGCTCATCGCCGGCAGCAACTCCGCGCTCTTCCAGGAGTCAACGAACACACCTTCAACGTTACCCTCGCGCACGGCGGCCGCGACGGCGCGCGCCTTGAGCCGCCGCCTGAGGGGCTTGAATCCGCCGAAGCGTCGGACGGCATAGGGCGCGGCGAACGTCGCCTGCTTGTCGTGCGCGCGGTCAGCGAACACCGCAACCTCGCGGCCCGCCGCGTGCAGCGCGTCGGCAAGCCCGCCCATCAGATTCTCGATCCCGCCGCGATCGGGCGGAAAGCACTGCGTCGCGATGACGATCATGGCGCGCGCCGCCGTTCGGCCGCCTCGAGCATGCGCGCGATGCGCACATAGCGCGAGATCGCGCCGGTCATCGCCGCGCGAAAGCCGGCCAGGCCGCCGGTGAAGTGGCGTCGCATGAAATAATATTTGAAGAACGCGGCCGGAAACTCGAACAGCAGCCGGAACTTGAGCGCGCCGACGGATTTCTCCTTGGCGTGATCCGCGAAGATGCGTCCGCGCTCGATCGCCTTGGCCAGTTGATCGTCGAACGACCGCGCCGAGAAGTGATGCACGTCCGCCTTCAGGCGCCCGACCCGCATGCCCTCGACGTCGAGCGAATCGTGGATCGGCGAGTCCTTAAACCGCACGCGCCGCCGGTCGTAGAGCCGCGGCTGCACATAGTCGTTCGCCCACAGCCTGGGTTGCGTATGCCCCGGATAAACGTCGTTGATCGGCAGCGCATAGACGGCAAGGTCCGGCTCGCGGTTCTGGAACAGCGCCTGGATCTCGGCGGCGAGCGCCGGCGAAATCACTTCATCCGCGTCGAGATTGAGCAGCCACTCTTTCCGGCATTGCGTCTCGCCGAACCGCTTTTGCGGCCCGAACCCCGGCCATTCGTTGAAGATCACGCGCGCGCCTTCGGCCTCGGCGAGCTTCTGCGTGCCGTCCGTCGAGCCCGAATCGATCACGACGACTTCGTCCACCCAATCCTTCACCGCGCGGATCGTGTGCACGATGCGGTCGGCTTCGTTTCTGGCGATGATGAAGCACGAGAGCGGCAGGCGCGACACGCGGCGTGAAACCCTTTTTCCGATGGTCCGGCAGTGACATAAGGTCCGCGCGCTCGCAAGCCTGCATTCCTTGACTTGAGGGGCGGTGCCAACCAATCTCCCCGCCTTTCGCTCCGCGCAGGCCCCTTAACCAACGAGAAGGAGACGTGTCGTGTCGGCCCAACCCGCCAACGAAATCCGCATCACCTTGCCTGACGGCTCGGTGCGGACGACGACGCGGGGCGCGACCGGCGCCGACATCGCGGCTGCGATCGGGCCCGGCCTCGCGAAGGCGGCACTAGCGGTCAAGATCGACGGCGAGATGAAGGATCTCGATCTGCCGATCGAAAAGGACGCGAAGCTCGAAATCATCACGCGCAAGAGCGACGAGGCGCTGGACCTCATCCGCCACGACACCGCGCACTTGTTGGCGCAGGCCGTGCAGGCGCTCTATCCCGGCACCCAGGTGACGATCGGCCCGAACATCGAGGACGGCTTCTTCTACGACTTCGCGCGCAACGAACCCTTCACCCCCGACGATCTGCCCAAGATCGAGGCGAAGATGAAGGAGTTGGTGAGGGCCGACCTGCCGACCAAGCGCACGGTCTGGGAGCGCGACAAGGCCGTGAAGCACTTTCTCGAACTCGGCGAAACCTACAAGGCCGAGATCATCCGCGACCTGCCGGCGGACGAAGAAGTGCGCGTCTACTACCACGGCGACTGGCACGACCTCTGCCGCGGCCCGCACTTGGCCTCGACCGGCAAGATCGGCACCGCGTTCAAGCTGACGAAGATTTCGGGCGCCTACTGGCGCGGCGACGCGAAGAACGCACAGCTGCAGCGCATCTACGGCACCGCCTGGCGCGACGAGAAGGAACTCGCCGCCTACCTGCAGCGCCTGGAAGAGGCCGAGAAGCGCGACCACCGCAAGATCGGCCGCGAGATGCACCTCTTCCACATCCAGGACGAGGCGGTGGGCCAGGTCTTCTGGCACCCGAAGGGCTACACGCTCTTTCGCACGCTCGAGAACTACATCCGCCGCAAGATCAAGCGCGCCGATTACGTGGAAGTGAAGACGCCGCTGCTGCTCGACCGCACGCTGTGGGAACGCTCGGGCCATTGGGCGAAGTATCGCGAGAACATGTTCATCGCCGAGGTCGAGCACGAGAAGAAGACGCTCGCCGTCAAACCGATGAACTGCCCCGGCCACGTGCAGATCTTCAATCAGGGCCTGAAATCGTACCGCGAGTTGCCGATCCGCATGGCCGAGTTCGGCGCCTGCCATCGCTACGAACCGTCGGGCGCGCTGCACGGCATCATGCGCGTGCGCGGCTTCACGATGGACGACGCGCACATCTTCATGCGCCCGGACCAGATGATCGACGAGGCGATCGCCGCCAGCCGCCTGATCTTCGAGACCTACAAGGAACTCGGCTTCGACAACGTGCAGGTGAAGCTCGCCACGCGCCCCGAGAACCGCATCGGCAGCGACGAGATCTGGGATCAGTCCGAGGCGCACTTGGCCGAAGCGTGCAAGCGCATGAACTGCCCCTACACGCTGAGCCCGGGCGACGGCGCGTTCTACGGCCCGAAGCTCGAATTCACGCTGTTCGACGCGATCGGCCGCGGCTGGCAATGCGGCACGGTGCAGATCGACTTCAACCTGCCCGAACGTTTCGAAGCCGAATACGTGGCCGAGGACGGCTCGCGCCAGCGCCCGGCGATGCTCCACCGCGCCGTCCTGGGCTCGATGGAGCGTTTCATCGGCGTGTTGATCGAGCACTACGCCGGCAAATTCCCGCTCTGGCTCGCGCCCGTGCAGGCGGTGGTCGCCACCATCGTCAACGACGCCGACGGCTATGCGAAGGAAGCGGCGGCCGCGCTGAAACTGGCGGGCTTGCGCGTCGAAACGGACCTCAGGAACGAGAAGATCAACTACAAGGTCCGCGAACATTCGCTGGCCAAGGCGCCCTATCTCCTCGTCGTGGGCCGCAAAGAGGCCGAGGCGCGCACGCTCTCGGTCAGGAAGCTCGGCACGGACAAGCAGGAAACGGTCGCGCTCGACGCGCTGGCCAAACAGCTGCTGGCCGAGGCGACGCCCCCCGACATGGTCTAAACCGCGAACGGACATTGGGCGGGTGTCAATCCCCGCCCGGAAAATTAAGACATCTTGCCTTAGTTGTTGGGATTCCTATGCTTGGGCCCGGCGATGCGCCCACAAAGGCCGCATGGCCGACCAAGACCCGGATGCGTTTGCGAACGCCGCTCGGGTTCTCTGACCCGCCGACCGAAGGGGTGACCGCCACGGACCATGCGAAGGTGAAACCACCGTTGCTTGACGAACCGAAGCGGAGGAGAGCTTCGGATCGCGGGAGCAGCGGGGAACCCTGATGCATTTGCGACGTGGCCTGGCCAACCCGATGGAGACAGCCAATCGTTAGACGTCCCTACCAAGCAGCACCGACGCCCGCCAGAGATGGGCCGCGGATTAACGAACTCATCAACGCACCCGAACTTCTTGTGATCGACGACGAAGGCGGCAAGCGCGGCGTGATGAGCAAGCTGGAAGCGTTGAAGCTCGCGCAGGCCGAAGGCCTCGACCTGGTCGAGGTGGCCCCGATGTCCAAGCCACCGGTCGCCAAGATCATGGACTTCGGCAAATACAAATATCAGGAACAGAAGAAAGCCGCCGAAGCGCGCAAGCATCAGAAGATCATCGAGATCAAGGAGATCAAACTCCGCCCGATGATCGACGATCACGACTACGACGTGAAGATGCGCTCGATCAAACGCTTCTTCGAAGAAGGCGACAAGGTGAAGGTGACGCTGCGCTTCCGTGGCCGCGAGATGGCGCATATGGAACTGGGCATGGAGCTGCTTCAGAAGGTGAAGCGCGACGTCGACGAGATCGGCAAGGTCGAGCAGGAACCGAAGCTCGAAGGCCGTCAGATGGTTATGGTGATGGCGCCGAAGTAACGGCGCCCGCCCTTTCTCTCACGACAGTTTCTTGCGCGCCCGCTGATAAGCGGGCCGCGCCGTCGCGCGCTGCTGGAACGCGTCGAGCGGCGCGGGCAGCGTCTTGTTCAAGGCACCGCGCCACATCGCGAACGCCGTCGCCATGCAGATGTCGGCGAGCGTGAACGTCTCGTCCGCGAAATAGGGATTGGTCCCCAGCATGTCCCCCGCGAGCGCGATGAACTGATCGCACCGTCCTTCTTGGGATCGCACGGACCAATTCTGTTTGTCTGCATCGGGTGCGGCGAACTGCGCGGCCATCAGCGTGTTCATGCCGGCGCCAAACGAAGCCTCGGAAAACACGGCCGTCTGGATCACTCGTGGAAACGCCGGATTGTCCTTGGCGGGCAACAGCGGCGTCGGTCCGTACCGCTCGGCGACATAAGGCGCCATCGCGACGGACTCGTTGATCGCAATGCCGCCGTCGTCCGTCAGGAACGGCACCGTGCCCAAGGGATTCTGCTTCCGGTAGCCCTCGCTCGGCCATCTGCGCCGCCGTCACGCGCGCGGGCTCCTCGACTGGATCGCGAGCATCCGCCCCTCGTAGACGACCGACGCCTACAACGCCGCCGCGAGATCGTGGTCGCGCCCGATCCCTTTGCCGAGCTTCTGGATGTGCGCCATCGAGACGCCATAGATCTCGTCTTTCGTAACGATGCCGAAGCGTGCGCTCATCTGATCACGAAAAGACTTCGACGCCAGCCGCTTCAACCGCGCGAGTGCGGCGTCGGCACCGTCACCGCGCGTGGCCATGATCCTTCGCGTCCCCCGCTGGCTGAAGCCAGCCACGATAATGCACAAGACGGCCTATGATCGGCATCGTGATTTCGACGTCGAAGCGATAGCGCCGCTGCAAATCGACGAACGCGCGCGCCCGCGTCGACGGCGTCACGAAGCCGGGCAGAGGAATATTGAAGAGCCGCGCGCGGCGAATCGAAAGCTCGAAGCCCGCCGTGTCCGCATGCGCGTCGAGGTCGAAGTTGAGCAGGCCGAACCGTTCGACCAGATTGCCGGCCTCGCCCTTGCTCACATGGCTGGAAAAGGTCGTGGCGCCGAACCGCCGGATCCAGATTTCGCCTTCGCCCTCGCGTTCGATCGTGACGGCGGCGGGCAACCCGTTCGCGGCGCGCGGGAAGCGCATCATCCGCGCGATCAGACGACCCAGCCAGTTTGCCGCGCCCGTGACGTCGACCTCACCCGCAAGGTCCGTTGCGGGATCGGGCATGTGCGACGCGCGCACCTGTTCCGGCATCGCGTCGAAATGCGCGAGCGCGCGCTGAAACAGCGGTTGGCGTTCGAGCACGGTCGACGCGCCGTCCGTGCGGATGGCGAAACGCCGGAAATCCGCTTCGATCGTACCCAAATCGACGAGACCCACACACGCCGTCGCCCCGCGCGCGGTCAAGCTGTCATCGAGAAGCGCGCGCACGACGCAAAGCGCGGGGAAGGAGGGTATGCGCGGTCCGTCGCCAGCCTCCGCGATCAGCGACCATTGCGCCGAAAGCCGCGTGCCGTCGCCGTAGACGCCGGTGACCGCGACGATCATCCCGCCGCAATCGCTGCCGAAGCGGCGGAAGAACGCCGCAATGTCGTAAAGTGGTTCGGCAAGCGGCGTAAGATTCGTCATCAGTCGAAGACGCACCAGAAAGCTCAGCGCCCAAAGCCCGAGGTGAAGAATCGGAAGCTCCACGCCTGCGCGAAAGACGGCGTTGCGTACGGCGGGAAACCGCTTCGGCACGAGGTCGAGGTCCGGCGTCTCGACCAACGAGAGGAAGCGCGCGCCGAAGTCGCACATGCGCCGCCGCACGGTCATGCCCCAGCCGGGCTTCGTAGCCCAGCGTCCGTGCAGCCAAACGCGCACCGGCCGTCCGGCGTAGCTCAGGATCGCCTTGACGACGGTAAGCCCAAGCGGCGCCTGACCGCCTGGCGAAATTGCGATCTCGACGCCGTCGATATGCGCCCACCCGCGCGTCAACTCGTCGATCACCGCATGCGACAGCGCCGGCGTGGAGCTGGCCCCCGTAACGGCGAGCACGCCGCGCGCCTTCGCCGCCTCGTCGAGCGCCGGGAACGCGGCCACGAAGTCGCGCGCGTCGGCCAAGTCGACGTAATGCGCGCCGGCGTCGATCACGGCGCGCGCGAAATCCGTCGTCGCGCCTTGAAACGGTCCCGCCGCATCGACGACGCAGAACACGTTCAGCGCGGCGATGTCCGCCTCACTGGCGCTCGCCCGATCGAGAAGCGCGATCGAAACGCGGCCGGTCCACGCCGGCAACGCATTGATGAAGGCCTGCGTCTTCGCGTGCGAGCGCCCGCACACGATCACGTGCGCGTCGCTGCGCTCCAAAAGGTCTTCGACGAGATAACGTCCGAACGATCCGGCGCCGCCGACGACGGCGACGCGTTTCGCCCCGCTCAGGGTTTGATCGCGCCGGCGGCGGCCGAGGCCGCGGGCCCCGACAGATCCTGCAGCGGGCCCAACGGTTTCGAGTCGGTCTTCACCTCAAGGATCGTGGGCGTTCCCGACCAGAGTTTGTAGACGACGACCCCGTTCTGAATCAGGATCAGCATCGAGGCCTTCCATCCCGTTTCCGTCGTCTCGCGCTCGAACCCCAGCACGTCCAGCGCCACGTTGCCCGTCCGGTCTTTCGACGAGATCGACGGCTCGGCGAGCCAGCCGGTGCACCGGTCGCGCATGGTCAGGCACGACTGCACGGCGGGGTCCAGGTCCTCCATCTTCATCGACTGCTGCGGCATGAAGCGCGGCACGAGGTCGAGGTAGTTCAGCACGCGGATGTTCGGCGTGTGATACGGATCGAAACCGCGATCTTTCAGCTCGCGCGTCGTGGTGACGAACGGCTTGACCTGCGCGTAAGCGTCTTCCGCGCTCTTGTAGGTCTGAAACGGCGACTCGGTTTTCTCGGTCGTCGACGGCAGGATGCCCCAGCTCGCGCAGCCCGAAAGCGCGAAAGCGGCCGCAGCCGACACGGTAAGACGCAACACAGTCATCATCGAACTCGCATGGCCAAGGGGGTATGCCCATTTTGGCGGCAATCGGCAGCGAACGCAATTTGGAGCGCGCTGCCGAAAGGTGCGTCCGTCACATCCCCTTCAACACGGTCGACAGCCGGTCCGGGTAGTCCGTGCAAATGCCGTCCACCCCGAAATCGGCGAGTCGCGTGAGGTCGATCGGTTCGTTCACCGTCCAGGCGCCGACTTTCAGCCCGGTTTCCCGCGCTTCGCGCAGCGTCGCGCGGTTGATGTCGGCGAAGAACGGAAACCAACCGTCGGCGCCGGCGGCTTTCGCCGCCTTGATGACGGAACCGCATTTCGCCCGGTCGAATCCGCCGGTCCAGGGCGCCTCGCTCGCTTCCATGGCCCGCAACTTGTCGAGTTCCGCTTTGGGCGGCGGTCCGTGATCCGACGGCGGTCCCTCCGCGGAGAACCAGCTTTGCGGCAGGGTCGTGAACCAGCATTCGGTCTTGGGCGAGAGCTTCTTCGCCGCGATCATCGCCGGCCAGTCGAAGCCCACTAGAATCGCGCGGTCGACAAACTTCTCGCGCTTCAGCACGCGGATCACGGCTTCGGCCATCGCGGCCGGCGCGGCCGTGCGCGTTCGGTCCAGGAAGTTGCTCTTGAGTTCGATCCACAACCGCTCCGCTCCGCCCGAACGTTTGATCAGCCAGATCACGTCGGCGAGGCGCGGAATGCGCTCGCCGTCATGCGGCATTTGCCTGGGATAGCGCGCCGCGTATTTCGTTCGCGGCTTCAGGCGCCCGACGTCGTAGGACTGCAGGTCCGAGAACGACAGATCCTTGATCAACGGCCGCGCGGTGGGCTCGATCCAGCGTCCCTCGCCGTCGCGGACGATGTCTGGCTTGAGCGCGTCGTCGTGAAACACGACGACCGTGCCGTCCTTCGTCACGTGCACGTCGAGCTCGAATCCGTCGACGCCGAGGTCGAGCGCGTTCGAAAAGGCGGCAAGCGTGTTCTCGGGCCGAAGGCCCGCGCCGCCGCGATGCGCAATGTTGAGAGATCTGCTCACAGGTGTTCGCGGGCGAGCTTAGCAAACTTTCGCCCGGCGGCGAGTGAATTTCCTGCGTCCGTTTGCCCGGAAAATCGGACGATTGCGCCCGCTCAACCCGCGGTCGCGGCCGCGCGACTCAACGCGCGGAACACCAACCGTCGGCGTTGCAGGATATCTTCAGCGTCGTGCACGCATCCAACGTCGCGACCTGCGTGCAAGCGTCCGCCGTGCAGCAGAACAAGGTCGGATTGCCCCGCCGCAGCACGAGCGTCGCAATGCGCGAGCCGTCGTGAAACACCTTCACGCGTTTCGTCGCGCCGCGATCGGCGTTGCGCACTTCGTACTTGCCGACGGCGACGGACGAGGTTGGCGTCGCGATCTCGCCGGTGCTCGTGGCGGCGATCGAACAGATGCTCATGAACGCAACTGAGAAACCGAACTTCAGCATGGTCACCTCCCCAAGGTGGACATTTCGAGGTTCTCGGCAGCGTGCGAAGCCTGACTCCTTCCTCGTTCGCCTGACAAATCACGAGGGCGCGAGCACGACGGTTGGGTGCGTCGCCGTCTTTCGACACAATGGGCTGAGTCGCTTGGAAAGACGGATGACCACCTTTCTTCTCGTTCACGGCTCCTGGCACGGCGCGTGGTGCTGGGAGAAAATCGTGCCGCGCCTGACGGCGATGGGCCACAAGGCGATCGCGATCGATCTGCCCGGCCACGGAAACGACAAGACGCCGTGGTGGCGCGTGACGATGTCGGCCTATGCCCGCGCCGTGCGCGAAGCCGCCAGGCCGCACGGGCGCGTCGTCCTGGTCGGCCATTCGATGGGCGGCGTCGTCATCACGCAGGCCGCGAACCAGGAGCCCGAGTTGTTCCAGGGCCTGATCTATGTCTGCGCCTTCGTGCCCAAGCGCGGCGAGACGTTGCTGGGCTTGGCGCGGCGCGACTCGGTGTGGCGCGGCTTTCGCGTGCCGCGCTATCGCTTCGGCACGATCACCGTCAACCCGGCGCGCGCGGCGGAGACGTTCTACAACAATTGCAGCAAGGCGGACGCCGACGCCGCGATCGCGCGCCTCTGTCCGCAGCCGATGCCGGCGAGCGTCGAGTTCGTCGCCAAGCCGCGCGAACCAGCGCCGCCCAAGGCCTACATCGAATGCACGCAAGACCGCACGATCTCGATCGGACTTCAGCGCTGGATGCACCGGCGGTTCAAGATGAAAGGCGTCGCCACGCTCGAGGCGGACCACTCGCCGTTCTACTCGGCGCCTGACGAACTCAGCGCCAAGCTCGTCGAATTGGCCGCGCTGTTCCAGGCCTGAGTCTTGAGCTAGCCTCGCACGCCCTGATTTGCCGGAGACCCTCATGGACATGCGCCTTGTGCTTTCGCTCTTGGCCTCGCTGGCGCTCGCGTCGGCGGCATCCGCCGAGAAGTGGCTGAAGATCGACCCGAATGACCCCTTCGCCAACGAGGGCGTCTTCCATCACTTTGACGTTGACAGCGGAATGGAAGATGCCGCCACCGGCTTCGTCGCCGCGAACATGATCTACGTGAAGCCGACGGAGGCGGTGCCCGGCGTCGTAACGTCGCGCCACCTCTGGGCCTTCGATTGCGCCGGCAACAACGTCCACTACGTCGCCGTCTCGTCGCCGTCGGAGGGCACGAAAGTCGCCGCCGACTGGCTTCTCAAGCCGAACGCGTTGGACGCGCCGGTCATGGGCGGGGTGACGAACATGTTCGGCAAGAAGCTTTGCGCCCTGAAGGGATCCTGGCCGAAGGGCGACTTGCCTAAGTAAGCGGCAGCCGCCGCGTCTGCGCCGATGCGATGGTAAGCAATCGGTCAACGCCGCCTCGTCGTGGCCGCGAAATCGTGCGCGCGTAGACGGGGCCGAAAGGACGCGCGCGTCAAAATCGGGTCTTCGCTTCCTGTCCCCGAGTTCGCGACGATG
>QKCS01000115.1 GCA_003246795.1 Alphaproteobacteria bacterium | reverse complement strand
AGCGGCGGGCGGCGCGGCGCATGCCTTTGCCTCGGATGCGCGCCGCGAAGACGCCGTGGTCGCGCTATTCGACGAGATCGAGCGTGAAATCGGCGTGGTTGAAGTCGCGGTCTTCAACATCGGCGCGAACGTGCGCTTTCCGATCGCCGAAACGACGGCGCGCGTCTACACGAAAGTGTGGGAGATGGGCGCGTTCGCGGGCTTTCTCATGGGACGCGAAGCGGCGAAACGCATGACGCCGCGGGGCCGGGGAACAATCCTCTTTACCGGCGCGACGTCGAGCTTGCGCGGTGGGGCGGGCTTCGCGGCGTTCGCAAGCTCGAAGCACGCGCTGCGGGCGCTCGCCCAAAGCATGGCGCGCGAACTCGGCCCGCAAGGTGTCCACGTCGCTCATGTCGTCATTGACGGCGCGATTGACACGGCCTTCATCCGCGAGACGTTTCCGGACATGTACGCCAAGAAGGAGCAGGGGGGCATCCTGTCACCGGACCATATTGCCGAGATGTATTGGATGCTCCACCGTCAGCCGCGCGATGCTTGGACGCACGAGCTTGACCTGAGACCCTGGATCGAGAAGTGGTAGGTGGTAGGACGACTGCGAGGAACCGCGCCGAATGACAAAATCAGTTGAATTCTTGTTCGATTTCGGAAGCCCGACGTCCTACCTGGCCTACAAGCAACTGCCCAAGATCACGGCGCGCCACGGGGCAAGGATCGTTTGGACACCTATCCTTCTCGGTGCGGTGTTCAAGGCGACAGGCAACACCTCGCCAGTTATGGTGCCGGCCAAGGCGCGCTACATGAACATCGATCTCACGCGTTTCGCCAAGCGATATGACGTCGTGTTGAATTTCAACACTCATTTTCCGGTGAATACGTTGCCTTTGATGCGAGGCGCCGCCGCTTATCACGGAACCGACCAGTTCGACCTCTACGTCAACGCAATGTTCGATGCGATGTGGGCGCACCCGCGCAATCTCAATGACGAGAGCGAGATCGCGCATGTGCTCCGCGACATCGGCATCGACCCGGCGGACTTCGTCGCACGCATCGAGCGCTCGGACGTGAAGGAGAAGCTCCGGGCCAATACCGACAGCGCGGTCGCGCGCGGCGTGTTCGGCGCGCCGACCTTCTTCGTGAACGGCGAGATGTTCTTCGGACAGGATCGCCTCGATTTCGTGGTAGAGGAGTTGTTGCCGTAGGCGATGGTTCGCCTGTCCTGTTTTGTTCACTTTAAGTCGCGGGATTTCGCCGGAATTTGAGGCCTGCCAGGATGGATTCGCCGGGACCGTGCGCTCCATGCCATTGCTCTTTTGAAGGTTTGTTGTCTGAATAGTGTAATGACCGTTGGGGTTGGGGCCCGGCCGGCCACGTGGGGTCGCGCGTTTCGCGATTGGGGGAGCCGACATGACGTCAGAAGTCATGCTGTTGAACGTCCAGGGCGCAGCCTTGGCCGCCGACAGCGCCTTGACGGCGATCGAATACCACCAGGACGGCACGGCCTCGGTCCGCTACCAGACCGGAATGGAAAAGATCTACATCGTCGACGCGTCGCTGCCGGTGGCGTCGATGATCTTCGACGTGGCCGAGTTCTACCGCTACCCATGGTCGACGATCTTCGAGGCGTTCAAGGCGTCGGTCCCAGCGCCCGGGACGGCGATACCCAAGGTTGCCCAATCGCTCGTCCAGTTTCTTTCGCGCTGGACCTCCGGCGCCGACCCGAAGGCGCAGTCGCTGCTTCCGCTCGAGGACGGGCAGGAACGGTTGAGCTTCGCGATCTACGTGGCCGCGACGGTTCAACGTTTCTATCAGTGCACGGAATTGTCCAACGGTCAGCCGGGCGCCGACGGCAAATCCTACGCGCGCGCGCTGGACATGCTTCGCTTCGAGACGCAATACGCTGGCGACTATTTTCAGAACCTGTTCCTGCCGCATGGCGAGACACCGTCGCGCCGTCCGCTCGTGGGCGAAAGTTCGCCACGCCTTGTCGCCCTGCTCGATCAATATCTTGATCGTCTGCTGACCGGCATGCTGAACGCGATGTTCGGCGAAGGGGTCGTGCCGCCCGACGTGAAGAAGATGCTGGCCGAAATCACAGTCGCGTCGTGCGTGACCGACTGGTTGCCGCCGGGCGTCCCCAAGACGGGCATCGTCTTCGCGGGCTTCGGCGCAAGCGACATCCGCCCGAGTTTTTTGGAAATCCGCGTGGGCAGCGCCTTCGGCGGCATCGTCAAGCATGAGCTGGTCGAAACCGGCACGCCCACGCAGCGGGAACCCGCCATCATCCGATCGTTCGCGCAGGCCGATCTGATCGACGCGCTGCTTCGCGGCGCGCAGCCCGGCTACAAGTACGTGCTGTTCCAGCTCATGCGCCAAGGCATCGGCGCGCTGCTCAACGCCGTCGGCGGCGAGATCGCGAAGAAGGACGCGAATCTAGCCAAGGCCGTGCTGCAGACGTTCGACCAGGCGCCGCTAGCGGTCGCCCGCGCGATCATCATGGCGGGCGACGACATCGCGCGACATGCGATGGAAATGCGCGTCGCCGAAGTGGTGAACTCGGCCGCACCGGAGCTTTTGGCCGACTACGCCGGCAAACTCGTCCGTCTATCGGTGATCGAGCACGAACTGACAGGCAGCCAAACCGTGGCGGAGCCGGTTGTCGCGCTCTATATGAAGAAGGGACACGTCGAGCGCATGAAGCCGCGCGTCGGTTGATCGGAGATCGAGATGAAGAAGAGATCCCCCAAGAAGGACGATCGCAGGCCCGTC
>QKCS01000269.1 GCA_003246795.1 Alphaproteobacteria bacterium | reverse complement strand
CTCTTGGCTTTGTTCTCGTAGTTCTGATGCATTGTACGCGCCTCAAGCCGATTCTGACTGTCTTCAAATGACCTCCGGAACGCCTCGCGCGGCGCTCTGCCGATCGGAGGTGGACCTATCGATCGTTGGCGAGTTCGATGACGAACCAACGGATGCAGGCGCGATATCGAACGTCGCCGACGCGGCGCAGGGCTTCAGCGAACGCCATCGCTTCCGCCTTTACGCGGGCGTCCCGCGCCTCGCTGTCCGGCCGCGAGCAAGGGGGGCTTCGAAACTAAGCTGCATGTTCGCCGCTCCACGGGTGGAACAGGACAGACATCGTGACGCCGCGTACGGTCTGTGCCGCCGCGAGCTGTTGCCCGTTCACCGGAAGGACGCAGGAAATGCAGGTGCCTTCCTTTGTGGGGCGTGGGCAGCCCAAGCGGCGTGGCCTTGATGTTTTGCTCGATGAACCGCGGCAGGAAGAACGTGTCGCAGACGACCGAGATGGCGCACAGGCCGTAGTACAGACCCATCTCGAACATTCCGCACAGGATGTCGCCGATCACGTCCGGCAAGGAAGGAGGGTTCGCGTTCAATGAACCAGACAAGATCAACGCCGAGCGCATCGGCGAGTCGCACGAGTTGAGACGCGGAGATTTCAACGCCGCCATCTTCGAGCGCCTCGAGGTCGCATCGCTCGAGTTCGACGCGCCCACCCAATGTCGTTATCGAGAAACCGAGTTCTTTGCGGCGCTCCGCAATCGCGGCGCCCAATCCTTCGCCGATCCGCAAGGCGCCGTTCGCGATCAGTGCCTGTAGAGCATGAAACGTATCAAGATCGAGACGACGGTGGCGCAATGTCGAACGCGAGGCCAAGAACGATGATCGTGCTCCACCAGCTTGGACACCCGGTCGCGCCCGCGCAAGCCAAGCTGTTCGTCTCGTCGCTCTCAAGTCGGTTTGCCCCGCAACCGTCTGCCAATTCTGGCAAGGCGCGGTGGCGAAGTCAAAGCGCCCTACGTTGCCGCCAAGCCTTGATCCAGATCCGCTACGATGTCGGCCACGTCTTCGATCCCGACCGAGATCCGTACGACGTCCGGTCCCGCGCCGGCCGCGCTCTTCTGTTCGTCCGTAAGCTGACGATGCGTCGTCGACGCCGGATGAATGATGAGCGACCGCGTGTCCCCGACGTTCGCCAAGTGCGACAGCAGTTTAACGTTATCGACGAGATTCACCCCGGCCTCATACCCGCCGCGCACGCCGAACGTGAAGACGGCGCCCGCGCCCTTCGGACAATAGGTCTGCGCTAAGCCGTAGCATGGGTCGTTCGGCAGGTTCGCGTAGGAGACCCATGAGACCTTCGCGTGGCGGCTCAGATGCTGCGCCACCGCCTTCGCGTTCTCGCAATGCTTCTGCATGCGCAAGGGCAGCGTCTCCAAACCCGTCAGCAACAAGAACGCATTGAACGGCGAAATCGCGGGCCCGAGGTCGCGCAGGCCGAGCACGCGGGCAGCGATGGCAAACGCCATGTCGCCGAACGTCTCGTGCAGCTTGATCCCGTGATAGGACGGGCAGGGCTCCGACAAGACCGGAAACTTCTTCGTCCGCGACCAATCGAACGATCCCGCGTCGACGATCACGCCGCCGATCGAATTGCCGTGTCCCCCCAAGAACTTCGTCAGCGAGTGGACGACGATATCCGCGCCCCATTCGATCGGCCGGATGAGATAGGGCGTGGCCAGCGTGTTGTCGACGATGAAGGGGATGCCCGCCTCTTTCGCCACCGCGCCGATCGCTTCGATGTCGACGACGACGCCCCCGGGATTGGCGATGCTCTCCACGAAGATCGCCTTCGTTTTCGCGTTCAGCTGCCGGCGGAAGCTTTCGGGGTCGCGCGCGTCGGCCCACTTCACATGCCATCCGAAATTCTTGAACGCCTGCCCGAACTGGTTCACCGACCCGCCGTAGAGCTGGCGTCCCGCGATGAACTCGTCGCCCGGCCGCATGATCGTGTGAAAGACGACCATCTGCGCCGCGTGCCCGGATGCGACGGCGAGCGCAGCCGTTCCGCCTTCGAGCGCCGCGACGCGTTCTTCGAGAACCGCCTGCGTCGGGTTGCCGATGCGCGTGTAGATGTTGCCGAATTGCTCGAGCCCGAACAGCGACGCCGCATGCTCCGCGTCGTCGAAAACGTAGGAGGTGGTCTGATAGATCGGCGTCGCCCGCGCGCCCGTCGTCGGGTCTGGCGCCGCGCCGGCGTGCACGGAAAGCGTGTTGAAGCCGTAGTCCGAAAGCTTGTGGTGGATGTTCATAGCGTACCCTTTCCGCGGCCGATGGCGTTGCGCGCCAGCGCCGCGCGGCCTTGACCCAAGTGCTTGCGCCTATTGTCGATGATTCGCGAATTCCTGCCGACCCACCCGAACTCCCCGGAAAACCGCGAATATTCCATCTTCGGACAGCGATCCATGATGACGGCAAGCCCTGCCTCTTCGGCCCGCCTGGCCGCGGCCTCGTTGACGACGCCGAGCTGCATCCACACCGCCTTCGCGCCGATTGCGATCGCCTCGTCCGTCACCGGACCTGCCGCTTCCGGATTGCGGAAGATATCGACCATGTCGATTTTGTCGGGAATAGATTTGAGGTCCGGATAGACCTTTTCCCCAAGAAGCGTCTGTCCGGCGAGCCCCGGGTTGACGGGGATGCAGCGATACCCTTTCGCCTGCATGTATTTCATCACGAAGTAGGAAGGCCGCGACTCGTTCGCCGAGACGCCGACGATGGCGATCGTC
>QKCS01000358.1 GCA_003246795.1 Alphaproteobacteria bacterium | reverse complement strand
TTGAGCTCCGTCGGCGCGTCGAACGCATAGGCCTTGGCGCTCAACTTATCCGCATTGCCGAGCACCTGATCGACTTCCGGCATGGCCGCGAAGGTCGCCGGTTCCGTTTGCGCCGCACAGCCCGTGACGATCACGCGCGCCCGCGGATTGTTCTTGCGCGCGCGACGGATGGTCTGGCGGGCCTGGCGCACGGCCTCGCCCGTCACCGCGCAGGTATTGACGATGACGGCATGGTCGAGCCCCGCTTCGCGCGCCTTGTCGCGAATGACCTCGGACTCATAGGTGTTGAGCCGGCACCCAAGCGTGATGACGTCGACCGTCATGACGCCCGCTCTTCGTCGACGAAATAGCGGTCGGCCAATTCGCCCGTGTAGTTGAGCTCCGTCGGACCCGTCATCAAAACGTGATTGTCCTCGCGCCACTCGATCTCAAGCGGCCCGCCGTCGAGCACCACCTTGACCCGCCGGTCGGTGAACTTGCGCCGCGCGGCCGCGACCGTCGCCGCGCACGCGGCCGATCCGCAGGCGAGCGTGATGCCGGCACCCCGTTCCCACACGCGCAGCCGGATTTCGCCCTTCGACTTCACCTGCGCCAGGCTGATGTTGGCCCGTTCCGGGAACAGTGGATAATGCTCCAGCATCGGCCCGACCTTCGCGAGGTCGTGCCCCTCCGCGTTCTCGACGAAGAAGATGCAGTGCGGGTTGCCCATGTTGACGGCCGACGGCCCGAACAGCACCGGCGCGTCGATCGGCCCGACCTTGACGTCGAGCGTGCGCGTGTCCATCCGCTCGGCAAGCGGAATGTCCTGCCAGTCGAGCTTGGGCTCGCCCATATCGACGGTGACGCGCCCGTCCGCCCCGCGCGTGCAGGTCAGAAGTCCGCCCTTCGTCGCCAGGGTCAGCGAGGTCTTCTTCGTCTCCTCAAGCAGCAGGTCGGCGACGCAGCGCGTGCCGTTGCCGCACGCACCGGTTTCGCTGCCGTCCGAATTCCAAATCGTCATCGCGAAGTCGCCCGCGCCGTTCGCCGACTCGATGACGAGCAACTGATCGAACCCGACGCCGCGATGCCGATCGCCGATGCGGCGCGCCGCGGCCGCTCCGAGGTTCAGCTTGCGCGCGCGCGCGTCGACGACGACGAAGTCGTTGCCCAGGCCGTTCATCTTGTAAAACGCGACGCTCATGGAGCGCTATATAGGGCGCGGGCCCCGTCGATGACCAGACGGTGTGTCATTCGATCTTTGCGATTTCGCGGGTGAAGTTCGCCGAAAGCCGTGTTAGGGAAAAAGGACGCGGGGCAGGGGCATGGTTGAGAGATCGTGCTGAGGTTCCGGATGCGTTTTGTGGCTTTGTGTGCGGGGGCTGTTCTTTCCTGGGTGCTCGGCACCGCCGCCTTCGCCGCCGCCGACGATCCCTTCGCATGGCTTGAAAGTGTTGACGGCGCGCGTGCCCGCCAATGGGTCCGCCAACAGAACGACTACACGCTGAAGGTCCTCGCCGCCGACCCTGATTATCAAGAAACGTTCGCCGAAGCGGAGGCGATCCTCACCGCGCCCGACCGCATTCCCTACGGCGAACTCATCGGCGGCCACGTCTACAATCTCTGGCAGAATCGAACGCATGCGCGGGGCGTCTGGCGCCGCACGGCGCTTACCGACTATCAGAACGAACAACCGCAGTGGCAATCGCTCCTTGACCTCGATGCCTTGAGCGCGACGAAGGGCCAGAATTGGGTGTGGCGGGGCGCCGACTGCCTGCCGCCGGCCTACGAGCGCTGTCTGGTCAAGCTTTCGCGCGGCGGCCGCGACGCCGTTGTGGTGCGCGAGTTCGACGTCGCCTCGCGCACCTTCGTCAAAGGCGGCTTCGACGTTGCGGAGGCGAAGACGGAGATCGCATGGGTCGACGCCGACACCGTGATGGTGGCGACGAATTGGGGTCCCGACGCGTTGACGAAGGCCGGCTACCCCCGGGTCGTCAAGATTTGGCGGCGCGGCCACGCGCTGGACGCGGCGCAGACGATCTACGAGGCGGAACACGACGATGTCGCCGTCGCGCTGCAGACGGTGTTCGGCGCGGGCCGCGTCGACCGCTTCATCGTCCGCGGCCGCAACTATTTCCGCACCGAGCTCTTCAACGTCGACGCCTCGTGGCGCGTAACGCGCATCGCGGTGCCGGACTATGCCGAGTTCAAAGGCGTCCACCGTGGACAGCTCGTTCTCCAATTGATGCGCGACTGGCGCACCGCCGGCCGTGCGTTCCTACAAGGCTCGGTCGTCGCGTTCTCGCTCGACGCCTACTTGAGAAGCGGCGGGGCGCTCCCGCCGATCAAGTCGTTGTTCACGCCCGATGCGAAGACGATCGTCACCGCCGTCGCGACCAGCAGGGACGCCGTCTACCTCTCGCTGCTCCAAAACGTGAAGGGGCGCGTGCACGAGGTGACGTTTGACGGCGCGCAATGGCTGTGGCGCCGCGTGCCCCTTCCCGACGCCGGCACCATCGACATCGTCGCGGCGAACGACGCCGACGACCGGGTCTTGTTGCGCTATGCCGACTTCCTGACGCCGGACACGCTCTATCTCATGCGCCCGCGCGCGGAACCGCGTGTGATCAAGCAGCTGCCGCCGCGCTTCGACGCCTACGGTTTCGAAGTGCGCCAATTCGAAGCGCTGAGCCGCGACGGCGCGAAAATCCCGTACTTCGTCGTGCGCAAGGAAGAGACGCTGAACAACGGCAAACAGCCGACGCTGCTCTACGCCTATGGCGGCTTCAACATCGCGACGAC
>QKCS01000077.1 GCA_003246795.1 Alphaproteobacteria bacterium | reverse complement strand
GCGCTGAAGAAGCGCAACCTGGCGATCGAAGCGCGCTTTCCGAAACTCGTGCGTGCGGACAGCCCGTCGAAGCGCGTCGGGTTCGCTGCGGTCGAGAAGTTCGGCAAGGTCAAGCACGGCGTGCCGATGCTGTCGCTCGACAACGCCTTCGACGACGAGGACGTGACCGACTTCGTCGAGCGCGTGCGCCGGTTCTTGAACCTCAAAGGCGACGACGAACTCGCGGTCACCGCCGAACCCAAGATCGACGGTTTGTCGATCAGCCTGCGCTTCGAGGACGGCAAGTTCGTGCGCGGCGCGACGCGCGGCGACGGCGAGGTCGGCGAGGACGTGAGCGCCAATTTGCGCACGATGGACGACATTCCCGACAAGCTCAAAGGGCGGGGCGTGCCGGAGCTGATCGAGGTGCGCGGCGAGGTGTTCCTGAGCCACGCCGATTTCGCGAAGATCAACAAGGATCAAGAGGCGCGCGGCGACAAAATCTTCGCCAATCCGCGGAACGCCGCGGCGGGCTCGCTGCGCCAGCTCGATCCCGAGATCACGCGGCGCCGGCCGCTGAAGTTCTTCGCCTATGCGTGGGGGCAGGCCTCGAAGGTGCCGGGCAAAACGCAGACCGACGTGATCGAGGCGTTCGCCGATTGGGGCTTTCCGACCAATCCGCTGATGACGCGTTGTACGAGCGTCGAGGCGGTTCTGAAGTACTACGCGAAGATCGCGGGCAAGCGCGCGTCCCTCGGCTACGACATCGACGGCGTCGTCTACAAGGTCGACCGGCTCGATTGGCAGCAGCGGCTCGGCTTCGTCAGCCGCGCGCCGCGCTGGGCGGTCGCGCACAAGTTTCCGGCCGAACAGGCGGAGACGGAGCTGCTGGACATCGACATCCAGGTCGGGCGCACGGGCACGCTGACGCCGGTTGCGAAGCTCAAACCCGTGACCGTCGGCGGCGTCGTCGTGTCGAACGCGACCTTGCACAACGAAGACGAGATCAAGCGCAAGGACGTGCGCATCGGCGACACGGTCGTCGTGCAGCGGGCGGGCGACGTGATCCCGCAGATCGTGCGCGTCGTCGAAGAAAAGCGGCCAAAAGGCGCGAAGCCGTTCAAGTTCCCGGACAAATGCCCTGTGTGCGGCAGCCATGCCGAGCGCGAAGTCGACGAGGCGGGCGAGGAATCAGCGGCGCGGCGCTGCACGGGCGGGCTCATCTGCCCGGCGCAGGCGGCAGAGCGGCTGAAACATTTCGTCTCGCGCAACGCGTTCGACATCGAGGGGTTCGGGTCGAAACACGTCGACGCGTTCCTGACCGACAAGCTGATCGCGCATCCCTCCGACATCTTTCTCTTGGAGAAGACCTACGGCTCGGGGCCGAAGGCGATTGCCGCGCGCGAAGGCTGGGGCGAGCAGTCGGCGGCCAATCTGTTCAAGGCGATCGCGGCGCGGCGGACGATCGGCCTGCATCGCTTCATCTACGCGCTCGGTATCCGCCATGTGGGCGAGGCGACGGCGCGGGTGCTGGCGCTGAACTACGGCACGGCGAAAGCGTTCGTGAAGGCGATGACGGCTGCGGCCGACGAGGACTCCGACGCGTTCGGCGAACTCGACGCGATCGAAGGCATCGGCGTGGTCGTCGCGAAGGCGATCGCGCAGTTCTTCGCCGAAGACCACAATCGCGAGGAGATCGCGCGGTTGTTGGATCTGATCGACGTCGAAGAGGCGGAGAAGCCGAAGCGCGACACGGCGATCTCCGGCAAAACGGTCGTCTTCACCGGCACGCTCGAGAAGATGGGCCGCAACGAGGCGAAGGCGCGTGCGGAGTCCTTGGGCGCCAAGGTCGCGGGGTCCGTGTCGGCGAAGACCGACTTGGTCGTCGCGGGGCCGGGCGCCGGCTCTAAGCTGAAAGACGCGCAGAAGCACGGCGTGAAGGTGATCAGCGAAGACGAGTGGCTGAAGCTGATCGGGGACAACTGATGCTCACGCTTGAGGATCAGACGCTTCGCGGCGTGTTGACGGAGATGATCGCCGAATTGGGGCACGCGCCGCAGACGCGCGACCTCGCGACGCGCGCGGGGCTTTCGCCCGACCAGACGGAGGCCGGACTGCGCCGCCTGCACGACGCGCACGCACTGCTTCTGCATCCGGGTACGTCACGGCCGTGGGCCGTTCACCCGTTTGCGCTGTCGCCCGGTTCGTGCTGGGCGGAAACGGCGCGCGGCGGCTATTGGGCCAATTGCCTCTACTGCGCTTTCGGCATCGCCGCCGCCTTGCGCTGCGACGCTGTGATCGCCACGCGCGTCGCCGGCGAGGCGGAGCCGGCGAGCTACGCGATCAAGGGCGGCCGCGCGCCGGACACCGCGGACGTGTTTCATCTGTCCACGCCCGTTGCCTCGTGGTGGGACAACGTCATCCATGCTTGCGCGTCGTTCCAGCCGTTCCACCGCGAAGGCGACATCGATGCGTGGTGTGCCCGGCATGCGCTGCCCAAGGGCGCGGTGCTGACCGTGCCGGCGTTGTGGGCATTCGCCAAGGACTGGTACGGCGAATATTTGACTCGGCCGTGGCGCAAGCGCTCGCCGGACGAGGTCCGTGCCCTCTTCAAACGCCACGGGTTGGTCTCGCCGTTTTGGCAGGTGTGAGCGCGGCTAACGCGTGGGCGATCTGCCATTCAGCACGAGCCGCATCACCGGCCGTGTCGGCTTGCGGCGCGCGATTTCGGCGAAGCCCTTGCGCTTGAACATCGAGGCGGCGCCGAACCACATCGACATCGCGGTTGACGCGGCTGGCTTGTC
>QKCS01000107.1 GCA_003246795.1 Alphaproteobacteria bacterium | reverse complement strand
GTGCTGGGCGCTGGCGAGCGCGCGGACGACGCTGCGCGGCTTGCCGGGCTTTCATGCGGCGTTGCGGGGCATGTGCGGGACTTGGCGTTCTTTTCCGCACGACGACGCTGCCGCATACCATTGACGTGGCTGTCGGCGGTCGGCCTGAACGCGGAGGACGTGTTTGGGGCCCAAGAGACCCGGTTGGAACCGGCGCTGGACGGAATGAAAGCCAAGGCGAAGCGGGCGTTGTCCGAGCTCAATGCCGCGCGCTTCCCGCGTGCGGCAACGGCTGCGCTTGCGCCGGCGACGCTGTCGCGTTGGTCGTTGCGGCGTGCGTTCGACCCGGCACGGCCGGGAGCGATGCCTGCATGGCAGCGCGTGGCACGGCTCGCGGCGGCGAATTTCAGTTGGCGGTTCTGACGAGAAGCTCGGCGGCGCCAAGCCTCCCCGAGCGGTCTTAGTTCTTCAGGGCCTGCGCCGGTTGGTAGTTCACGGCGATCGCCTGCAGGGCCGCGATCTCGTTCGAGAAGCGGCTGTCGAGCTTGACGAGGCCCGTTCTTGCGTTCTTGCCACGGCGGCTGGGCTTCAGGACGGCGGCTTCAAGCGTGTCGCCCGCGCGCTTGATGACGCCGGCGTCGGTCCAGTCGTCGTCAGCGAGGACTTCGCCGTCGGCGCGATGGCGGAGATGCGTCTTGACGTGGATCTCGTCGCCGGCATTCGCGTCGTCGAACATGAATTCGCGATACGTGCCGTTGCCTTCGTGCTTGGAGCAGATGATCATCGTTGTCCCTCTGTGTTGTCCCCGCCCGCGAATGCCGATCGCTCGGTGCTCGCGGCTTCATCCACGACCCGCACGAACGGGTTCCCCAACCCGCTCGTGCGCGTTCATTCCGTCAGCTGCAGCCCGTCGTCGTTCCGCAGCTGTCGCATTTCAGGCACGTTCCGTTTCTGACCAGCGTAAAGTTTCCGCAGTTACCGCAGGCGTCGCCCTCGTAGCCCTTGATGCGGGCTTCGGCGACTTTCCGGGCGCGCATGGCGGTCGATGAGATCGACACTTCCCGCTCGACAATTTCGATCGTTTGCGCGACCGGGTTGCCGGCCGCGCGGCGCGTCTGCGCTTCGAGTGCGACTTCGCTCGTCGCAGCACGCGCCGTGACGACGGCCGTCTCGGTCCGCGCCTGACCGCCTTCGTGCACGATCAGATGTTGCGGCAGTTGTCCGCGCACCAGACCGGACGAGACGATGCGCGCGGCGCTGGGCGCCGGCGTTGCCGGACGCTTGCCTTCGCCGTCGCCGCCGCCGATCTCGGATCCGTCGCCGCCGGGCACGACGTGCGCCAGGTCGTCACGGCCGAGATAGGAGACCGCGAGCTCGCGGAAGACATAGTCGAGGATCGACGTCGCGTTCTTGATCGCCTCGTTGCCGGTGACCATGCCGGCGGGTTCGAAGCGGGTGAACGTGAACGCCTCGACGAACTCGTCCAGCGGCACGCCGTATTGCAGGCCGATCGAGATCGCGATCGCGAAATTGTTCATCAAGCTGCGGAAGGCGGCGCCTTCCTTGTGCATGTCGATGAAAATCTCGCCGATGCGGCCGTCGTCGTACTCGCCGGTGCGCAGGTAGACCTTGTGGCCGCCGACCGTCGCCTTCTGGGTATAGCCCTTGCGGCGATGCGGCAGCTTCTCGCGGTCGCGCTTGGCGATCTCGACGACCCGCTCCACCACGCGCTCGGCCATGGCTTGCGCGCGCGCCGCCTGCGGCATCTCGGGAAGCTGTTCGGCGAGATCGTCGTCTTCGTCGTCGCTGACCAGGATCGTCGACGCGAGCGGCTGCGAGAGTTTCGAGCCGTCGCGGTAGAGCGCATTGGCCTTCAGCGCAAGCTTCCAGGACTTCATGTAGGCGTCGGCGCAGTCCTGCACCGTCGCGCCGTTCGGCATGTTGATCGTCTTCGAGATCGCGCCGGAGATGAACGGCTGCGCCGCGGCCAGCATCAGAATGTGGCTGTCGACCGAGAGCGCGCGCTTGCCCGTCTTGCCGCACGGATTGGCGCAGTCGAAGACGGCGAGGTGCTCTTCCTTGAGATGCGGCGCGCCCTCAAGCGTCATAGCGCCACAGCAGTAGATGTTCGCCGCGTCGATTTCGGCTTTGGTGAAGCCGATCTCCTGCAGGAGGTTGAGGTCTGGCGCGTCGAGACGCTCTTGGGCGATGCCCAGGGTCTTCAGGCAGAACTCGTCGCCCAAGGTCCAGCGGTTGAACACGAACGAGATGTCGAACGCTGTGCTGAGCGAGGCTTCGACGGCGGCGAGCTCCTTGTCGGTGAAGCCTTTGAGCTTCAGCCACTCGTGGTTCACGCCCGGCGCGCCTTTCAGCGTGCCGCGACCGACGGCGTAGTTGATGATCGCTTCGCTCTGTTCGGGGCGATAGCCAAGGACGCGCAATGCCTCCGGCACGGAGCGGTTGATGATCTTGAAGTAGCCGCCGCCGGCGAGCTTCTTGAACTTGACGAGCGCGAAGTCGGGCTCGATGCCCGTCGTGTCGCAATCCATGACGAGGCCGATCGTGCCCGTGGGCGCGACCACCGTCGTCTGCGCGTTACGATAGCCGTAGAGAGCGCCTTGCGCCAATGCTTCGTCCCATGCGCCGCGTGCGCGGTCGATCAATCCTTCGAAGCCCAGTTCAGGCATATCGAGCGCGTTGAGCGGCACTGGCTTGGTCGACAGCTTCTCGTATCCGTCCACTGCGCCGAATGCCGCACGGCGGTGGTTGCGCACGACGCGCAGCATGTGTTCGGCGTTCTTGGCGTAGCCCTTG
>QKCS01000053.1 GCA_003246795.1 Alphaproteobacteria bacterium | reverse complement strand
GGGGCAAGTTGCGCAGGGCCAAGACCGTGCGCGACGACGATGCCGCGTTGTCGAAGTCGGCATGAAGCGAGACGCGCTTTTGCGCGGGGGCGGCAAGTATCTCAACGAAAACCTTGCGCCGTTGCGGCGCTATCTCGAGTCGCAGGTCAATCGGCCGTGGAACAAGGTCTGGGCTGAGATCTGCGCCAACTTGAAATCGTCCAACACGGTGCAGCAGCACGTCCGGGACCACATTTCCGACTTCGTCGCGATCAAGACGAGCTGGCGCGACGGCGAGGTCTGGGTGCACGAGCGCTGGGCGCCGGCGCGGCTCAAGGACAGCTATGTGCGGCTCTACGTCGATCCGAAGAGCGGGCTTTTGCGGCGCAACAAGCATTGGCGCTCATGGCAAACCAAGCGCCGCGACACGCGCGCCGCCGAGGCGAAGGAGCGAGAGGCGCGAATGCGCGTCGTTTCGGAGAAGGTTCAGTTGCATCTCTTCAATGAATGTTGGTGGGAGGTGCGGCTCGCCAAAGTGCCGACCGGCGTGCGGCGCGTGAAGGCAGCGGCGGGCACGCGACAGGTCAAAGTCGAGTTGCCTGTAAACGACACCTTGCTGCACGAATCGGGTGATTCCCAAGCACGCCATCGCCTTTACGGCCTCCCCGGCGTCTATGGCGCGTCCAAGCGTCAGTTGTCGAAGAAGGAAATTCGCGCCTTGAAGTTGCGCTGAGCGTATCGCGGCCCTTTTCCTACGGCGGATCGTGTGTAATCTGCCGCGACGCAATCAAAGGGTGTCCGCAATGCGCGCCGTTATTTTCAGCTTTCTCCTGGTTTCGTTCGGTCTTGCGTTTTCCGCGTCGGCGGCCGATCGCAAGATTGCGGACTTCTACGGCGCCTATCTGGGCCATGGCGCCGAGGAGCCTGGCGGCGACGTGAAGGGGCAGCCGCACAAGCGCTTCAGCCAGGTGATCATCCGTCCGGCGCCGGAAGAGAAGGGCTTCACGATCGAGTGGGCGACGTTGAAGCTGAAGGGCGACGATATCCCCTCGGAGGCGGATACGAAGTCCTACACCCAGACGTTCCGCGCGACGAACCGCCCCAACGTCTATCGCGACGTCACGTCGGGCGATCCCAATCTCGGCGCGGACACGTCTTGGGCCGTCATCAACGGGGACACGCTGAGCATCATGCAGGTGACCGTGCTGCCGGACGGCAACTACTATGTGATCCACTACGATCGCACGTTGACGTCGAAGGGCATGGACGTGCGCTTCACGCGCTTCGAAAACAGCCGGATCGTGCGGGCGGTGCAGCTCAGCCTGCTGAAGGGCCCGGCGAAGGTCGATTAGCGCCGGTTGCGGTATCCGGTCGGGGCGTGATTTGATGCCCCCGACATTGGGGGCAGGGCCCTAAATCAACGAAGGGGATTACACATGCGCATCGCTTTGGCGCTCGGTTTCGTCGCGCTGTCGTTCACGTCCGCGGCACAGGCCGCCGATCGCAAGATCGAGGATTTCGTCGGCCGCTGGATCGGCACCGGGCAGGCGACCAAGGGTATCGTCAATCCCGTTGCGACCCAGTCGCGCGATTCCGAGGTGATCATCGAAAAGGCCGCTGACGGCTTCAAAATCAGCTGGACGACGATGTCCTCCGATATCAACGACGCGTCGCGCGCCAAGGTGAAGACGTCGTCGCTGACCTTCAAGCGCGGCAAGAAACCCGGCCTCTTCGTCGACGTGAAGTCGGGCCATGCGATGGACGGCAAGAAGACGACGTGGGCGCGCATCGCCGGCGACACGTTGTCGATTGCGCAGCTCGTCGTGGCGGACGACGGGCAGTGGGACGTCACCGTCTATGACCGCACGTTGAAGGGCGCCGACAATATGAAGCTTTCCTTCACGCGCATCACAAACGGCGCGATTGCGCGGCAAGTGTCGCTGGACATGACGCGCACGAAGAACTGATCCACATTCGATAGTTTGAACGGCGTTCAGACGCGGCCGACATCGAAACGGCCGCGTCATCTGCTTTGTGCGGTCGCCCGACACTGGCAAGATCGCGCTCATGCAACTGATTCACGCGTCGGTGGATTTGGTGCGCATGAGGGGATGAGACGATGACCGCTGTGGCGGCCACGCGCGAGGTTCAACAGGGTCCTGAACGCTGTGCGATCGAGATGTGGGATGGCGAGGCCTCCTACATCGCGTGGGAACGCGCGCCCCAGCGGGCACCATCGCTGCATTTCGCTCACGCCAACGGGTTCAACGCACTCACGTACCGTTCGCTTCTCGAAGATCTCGCCGACGAGATGCGTCTTTACGCCGGCGACCTTCGCGGGCATGGGCAGACGACGCTTGCCGCAAACCCAAAGGGCATGCGGTCGTGGTTCATCTATCGCGACGACATTCTGCGCCTGCTCCAGGAGGTGGACGGCCGGCCGAAGATCTTGGCCGGCCATTCCATGGGTGCGACGGCAAGCCTGATGGCGGCGGCGGCGCGCCCGGGTTGGGCGACGGGGCTTGTTCTCGTCGAACCGGTCATCCTGGCGCCTTGGGAACTCCGCCGGTTGGCGATCATGCGCGCGTTGGGGCTGATCGACCGCCTCTTTCCGATGGTCGGGCAGGCAAAGCGGCGGCGCGGCATTTGGCCGTCGCGCGAGGCGATGTTTCAGGCCTATCGTGGGCGCGGCGCCTTTCGCACGTGGCCCAAAGAGGTCGTGCGCGACTACATCATCGGCGGGTCGGTGGAATATCTCGACGATCGCCAAGTGCGCCTCGCCTGTACGCCGGGATGGGAGGCCGCGAACTATCGCGCC
>QKCS01000130.1 GCA_003246795.1 Alphaproteobacteria bacterium | reverse complement strand
GGCTTCAGAAACATCGCGCGCGCGATGCCGATGCGCTGGTTCTGTCCGCCTGAGAATTCGTGCGGATAGCGGTTGACCATCTGCGGCAGGAGGCCGACCTTGTCCATCATCTCCTGCACGCGCTTCTTGCGCGCGTCACCGGCGAGGCCCGGCTCGAACGTGTCCAGCGGCTCGGCAATGATGTCGCCGGCCGTCATGCGCGGGTTGAGGCTCGCCAGCGGATCCTGGAACACGATCTGCATCTCGCGGCGGTAGGGCTTCATGTGCCGGCGCGAGAACCCGGCGATGTTCTTGCCCAGCCAAGCCACGCGGCCCGCCGTCGGCTTGATCAGTTGAAGCACCGCGCGGCCGATCGTCGACTTGCCCGACCCTGACTCGCCCACGATGCCCAGCGTCTCGCCCGGATAGACGTCGAACGAGACGCCGTCCACCGCCTTGAGCGAGCGCGTCGCGCCGAAAAGGCCCGCGCCCTGAACGGGGAAGTGGACCTTCAGATCCTTAACCGAAAGGATGGGATCGCCGGCGCTCATTTCCGAACGTCACCCTTCTCGTCGAAGCCCTTGAGGTGGCACGACTTTGCGCGGTCTTCGGCGAAGTCGATCAATCGCGGCCGCTCCGCGATGCACCGGTCGAACACATAGTCGCAACGCTCCTGGAAGGTGCATCCCGTCGGCAAGTGCTGAAGATTCGGCGGCTGCCCGCGGATCGCCGTCAACCGCTCCTCCCCCGGCTTGTCGAGGCGCGGGATCGAACCGACAAGGCCGCGCGTATAGGGGTGCTGCGGATCATGAAAGATTTCGTCGACGGACCCCGTCTCGCAGAACTCGCCCGCATACATCACCATCACGCGGTTGCAGAGCCCCGCGACGACGCCGAGGTCGTGGGTAATCATCACGATCGACATGTTCCCTTGCGCACGCAGTTCCTGCAGAAGTTCCAGGATCTGCGCCTGCACCGTCACGTCGAGCGCGGTGGACGGTTCGTCGGCGATCAGAAGTTCCGGCTCGCAGACCAACGCCATGGCGATCATCACGCGTTGGCGCATGCCGCCCGAGAACTCGTGCGGGTACTGATCGAGCCGGCGTTTGGCGTCCGGAATGCGCACTTGATCCAGCATCTGCAAGGCGCGCGCCCGCGCATCGCGCTCGCTCATGCCTTTGTGCAGGACGAGCACCTCGGTCAACTGCCGGCTGATCTTCAGATGCGGCGTCAGCGACGTCATCGGATCCTGGAAGATCATCGTCATCTTGGAGCCGCGAATCTTGTTCAGCTTGTCGGTCTTCATGCCAACAAGCTCTTCGCCCTTGAACTTCGCGCTTCCCGTGGCTTTGCCGTTCGAAGCAAGCAGGCCCATCACCGACATGAAGGTTTGGCTCTTGCCAGAGCCGGACTCGCCCACGATCCCGACGCATTCGCCGCGCGCGACGTCGAAGCTGACCCCGTTGACCGCGCTGACCGTACCCTCCGGCGTCGCGAAGCGAACGGTCATGTCTTTGACGGAAAGAACGGGCGTCATCGGCTCAGCGGTCCTTGGGATCGAGCGCGTCGCGCAACCCGTCGCCGATGAAGTTGAAGCAAAACAGCGTGATCACCATGAACGTGGCCGGGAAGATCAGCATCCACGGATAGGACTCCATCTGGTCCTTGCCGTCGGCGATGAGCACGCCCCAGGACGTGAACGGCTCCTGCACGCCGAGCCCTAGGAAACTCAAGAAGCTCTCGACCAGGATGACCGCGGGCACGGTTAGCGTGACGTAGACGATGACGGGCCCCACGACGTTGGGCAGCACGTGGCGGCGGATGATCGCCCAGTTCGACACGCCGGCGGCCTCGGCCGCCTCGATGAACTCCTTCCGCCGGATCGACAACGTTTGACCGCGCACGATGCGCGCCATGGTCAGCCATTCGACCGCACCGATGGCGACGAACATCAAGATGAAGTTGCGCCCGAAGACCACCACCAAGATGATGACGAAGAAGATGAAGGGCAGGGCGTAGAGCACGTCGACGAAGCGCATCATCAGGTTGTCGATGCGCCCGCCGAGGAACCCCGCCGTGGCCCCATAGAGCACGCCGATGACAAGAGCGACCAGCGTCGCGACCAGCCCGATCGACAGCGACACGCGACCGCCAAGCATGACGCGGATGAACAAGTCCCGTCCATTTGCGTCCGTGCCGAAGAGATGGCCTTGGCCGACGGCCGAGGGACATTGGGATTCCTGGCTGCCGAAGAATGAACTCAGTCCTAAATAATCCGGCGGCGGACACGAGATGCGATCGATGTAGACAGCGTCGAAGGAGTGCGGCCACACGTTCGGCGTCACGATCGACATCGTGGCGATGATCGCGAGGACGACCATCGAGGTCACGGCGGCCTTGTTCGCGAACAAGCGCCGCCGTGCGTCCTGCCAAAGAGAGCGGCCTTTGATTTCGCCGGTCGGGACGGTGATGCTCGCCATCAGTCGTATCTCACCTTCGGGTCGAGCAGGCCGTAGAGAACGTCGGCCACGAGATTGAGCATGATCACGAGCGACGCGTAGAGGATCACGACCCCCATCACGAGCGTGTAGTCGCGCTGCAGCGCGCCGTTGATGAAATACTTGCCGATGCCCGGCAGCTGAAAGATCTGCTCGATCACGAGCGAACCGGTCACGATGCCCGCCGTCGCCGGCCCCAGATAACTGACGAGCGGCAGCAGCGCCGCCCGCATCGCATGACGGGTGATGACCAGCCGTTCGGGCAGCCCTTTGGCGCGCGCCGTACGAACGTAGTTCGAACGCAGGACCTCGATCATGCCG
>QKCS01000172.1 GCA_003246795.1 Alphaproteobacteria bacterium | reverse complement strand
GGCGATGTCGCGCCACAGCGGCGGCAGCATGTCGATCGAATAGAAGGCGCCGCCCAGGAAGGTGAGGGGGGTCACCACCAGCATCGGGATGATCTGCATCTGCTCGAAGTTGCTGGCGAGAATCCCGATGATGAAGCCGAAGAGCGAGAAGCTGGTCGCGATCAGGACCAGGAAGGCGATCATCGCCAGCGGATGGTCGATGTGGAGCGGCACGAAGAACGAAGCCGTGGCGAGAATCACGAGCCCCAAGAGCAGCGATTTCGTCACCGCGGCGCCGACATAGGCGAACACCGCCGCGGCATAGGAGACGGGGGCCGAGAGCAGCTCGTAGATCGTGCCGGTGAATTTCGGGAAATAGATGCCGAACGAGGCGTTGAAGATGCTCTGCGTGAAGAGCGTCAGCATGATGAGGCCGGGCACGATGAAGGCGCCGTAGGTGACGCCGCCGACCTCGCCCATGCGCGAGCCGATGGCTGTGCCGAAGACGACGAAATAGAGCGAGGTCGTGATGACGGGCGTGATGATGCTCTGCCAGAACGTGCGCAGCGCGCGCGCCATCTCGAAGCGGTAGATCGCCCACACGGCGTAGCGGTTGAATGTCATGGTGTGCTCGCGGCGATGTGTTGCGAACGGTCACGCGGAGTCGCGGAGGACGCGGAGTGGTGAGCCCAAACCTCTGCCGTCATGGCCGCCTCAAGCCCGGCCATGACAATTGAAATTGCTCCACGCACTCCGCGGCTCCGCGTGCGCATCATTTCTTCCGGTCGCTGACCAGGCTCACGAAGATGTCCTCGAGCGAGCTTTGGGTCGTGTTCAGGTCCTTGAAGCCGATGCCGAGGTCGGCCATGCGGCGGAGCAGCGAGGGCACGCCCGTGCGCTCCGCGTTGGCGTCGAACGTGTAGTCGAGCTCGTGGCCCTCGGCCTTCAGGCTCAGATTCCATTCGGCGAGTTCGGCGGGGACGGTCGTCATCGGCTCCTGCAGATGCAGCGTCAGCTGTTTCTTGCCGAGCTTCTTGATCAGCGTGTTCTTGTCCTCGACCAGAATGAGCTCGCCCTTGTTGATGACGCCGATGCGGTCGGCCATCTCCTCGGCTTCGTCGATGTAGTGCGTGGTCAGGATGATCGTGACGCCGTTGTCGCGCAGGCGGAGCACCAAGTTCCACATGTCGCGGCGCAGTTCCACGTCGACGCCCGCGGTCGGCTCGTCGAGGAAGAGGATCGTTGGTTCGTGCGAGAGCGCCTTGGCTATCATCACGCGGCGCTTCATGCCGCCCGAAAGCGTCTGGAGCTGGTCGCGGCGCTTCTCCCACAGCGTGAGGTCGCGCAGCACCTTTTCCACATAATCGCGGTTCGCCGGGCGGCCGTAGAGACCGCGCAAGAACGTCGTCGTGGCGATGACGGTTTCGAAGCGGTCGGTCGTGAGTTCCTGCGGCACGAGGCCGATCTTCATGCGCGCGGCGCGGTAGTCGGTCAGGATGTCGTGGCCGTCGGCGATCACGGTGCCGCTTGACGGCGTGACGATGCCGCAGATGATGGAGATGAGCGTCGTCTTGCCCGCGCCGTTCGGCCCCAACAGCGCGAAGATCTCGCCGCGCTTGATGTCGAGGTTGACGGGCTTCAGCGCCTGGACGCCGGTCGCGTAGGTTTTCGACACGTTCTTGATGGAGACGATCGCGGGCGCGTCCGCCGGTGCGCTCTTCGCGCGCGTTCCGGTTTGCGGTTCGCCGGCGCTCTGTCGCGCGAGGGCACTGGGAATCTCGGCGTTGTCGGCAACGCTCATGCGGTCGGTCCTGTTCGTCGGGGCGACGGTTTTGGAATGAACCGCGAGGTAGTGCAAGTCCCGCGCGCATCAAGGTGCACGAATGACAACGCACGGTGTGAAATCGCGCCACGCATCCATGGAATGGCAGCCGCTTGCCAGCAGCGTTGCGTGCACGTATTAAACTGTGTAGTTAATTAACCTGGCGGTTTAGTACGATGTCCGACCGGCTGTCACAAACGTTTGCGGCGCTCGCCGACCCGACCCGGCGCGCGATCCTGGCGCGGCTCGCGCTCGGCGAGGCGTCGGTCAACGAGATCGCCGAACCTTTCGAGATGAGCCTGCCCGCGGTGTCGAAACACCTGAAGGTTTTGGAGCGCGCGCATCTGATCACGCGCGGACGCTCGGCGCAGTGGCGGCCGTGCAAGCTCAAAGCCGCGCCGCTGAAAGAGGTGGCGGGCTGGGTCGAAACGTATCGCCGACACTGGGAGCAGAGCTTCGACCGGCTGGAGGACTACCTGCGCGTGCTGCAGGCGAAGGACAAAGGAGCCAAGAAAGGAAAGCGTCATGGACGCAAAGGGTGAAGCCGTCGGCGAGCGCGAGATCGTCATCACGCGCCTCATCGACGCGCCGCGCGAAACCGTGTGGGCCGCGTGGACCGATCCGACGCATCTCGACCAATGGTGGGGACCGACGGGGTTTCGCAACGAGACGCATGCGATGGAATTCCGCGTCGGCGGCGTTTGGCGCTACACGATGCACGGGCCGGATGGGACGGACTATCCGAACTGGATCCGCTATCGCGAGATCGTCGAGCCGACGCGCCTCGTCTACGACCACGGCGCGGACAAGGACGACGAGGTCCATTTCGAAGCGTCGGCGACGTTCGAGGATCTGGGCGGGGGCCAAGACGCGCGTGACGATGCGCTCGCTCTTCCCGACGAAGGAGGCGCGCGATCACGTGATCCACGTATACGGCGCGATCGAGGGCGGCCAACAGACGCTCAACCGCTCGGCCGCCTACATCAGCGAACACCGG
>QKCS01000274.1 GCA_003246795.1 Alphaproteobacteria bacterium | reverse complement strand
GCGCAGCGTCAGGCTTTCGCCGGGGTGCGCCGCGTATTGCACGCGCACCATAAGGCCGTAGTCGCGGCAGACGTCGAACTTGCCCATGTTCTGCATGCCCCAGTGCAAGAAGTTGCCGAGGCCGTAGAACACCGGTTTGCCGTTGACGAGTTCGATGCCGGCGACGACGTGGTGATGATGGCCGACGACGAGGTCGGCGCCTTTCGCGAGCGCCGCGGTCAGACGGCGGCGGTCGGTCGACGACGTGTTGACCTCGAGTTCCTGGCCGTAGTGCACCGACAGAATGCGCAGATCCGCTTTCGATGCGGCGAGTGCGGCGGCCGCCTCGCCCAGATCGTGCTCGGCGTAGGCCAGTTGGCCGGGGCGCTTTTCGCCTTCGCCGGGTGCAGCGTAGCCGCCGATGCCGATCGCCTCGAGCGCGGCCGTACGGTCCTTCATCGGTACGACACGCGGCGTGCGGATGTCCTTGCGCTCAAGGCCGATGCCGGCGTGCGCCACGCCGATCGCGTCCAGATGTTTCAGCGTTTCGCGCGCGCCCTCGGGACCGAAGTCCATCGCGTGATTGTTCGCGGTCGAAAACAGATTGAGGCCACTCTTCACCAAATGGCGCACGCCGTCGGGGTGCGTGCGGAAGGCGAAGAGTTTCGGGTTCGGTTCCAGGTCGTTGCGATCGGTGACGACGGTTTCGAGATTGGCGAAGTTCACGTCGCCGCCGAGTTCGCGCGCGATCCCCGCCGTCGCGTCGGCCCACTTCAGCTGTTCGCCCCTCTTCGTGCCGAAGCTGGCGTAGACGGGTTGAAAGCTACCGTTGAGTCCCGTGTCGCCGGCGAGCGTTACGACGTAGGTGATCTCAGCCGGTGGTTCGGGCGGGCTGGGCGGTTCCGGCTCTTTGGGTGGCGCGAAGGCGGGTAGCGTCGGCAGGAAGTTCGCGGCATGCGGTTGCGGCGTGGTCAGCGCGAGTCCGATGATGGTCGCGATTGCCACCCCTAGGAATACCGCGCTCAAGTCTGTCCACATCGCCGTCCCCCTTGGCGCCAGTCATGCATAACGCGCGGGCGAATGCAGGCGTGGGGCGTTCGCGTGCGAGGCGAGGCGGCCGCTACGAGGTACGTTTCTTTCGCGACCCCGGACTTGCGCCGGTCCAACGTTTGAACGCGCGCGAGAAGGCGGTCGGGTCGGAGAAGCCGAGGCGATGGGCCGTCTCGCCGACCGACAGTTCGTCTTTTTCGAGATAGCGATGCGCCAAGGTGCGGCGCAGATCGTCCAGGATCCTCTCGTAGCTCAGGCCCTCGGCTTTCAGTTTGCGGTAGAGCGTGGGGCGGCTGAACCCCAGGTGCTTCGCGATTTCGTCCATGCCCGGATCGCCCGTATGCAGGCGCGGGATGAGCAGGCTTTCGATCCGGCCTTTCAGCGTCGTCGTGCTTTCCAGGTCCTTGAGCAGCGTCTCGGCGCGCGCGCTCAAGACGCCGAGCATGTAGCGGTTGGGCGCGCCGAGTTCCTGCGACAGGAAGGTTTCGTCGATCAGAAACGCGTTCCTGTCGCTGTTGAAGACGATGGGACATCTGAAGATGCGTTCGTATTCGCCGCGATAGGACGGCTCGGAGTGCCGGAAGTGGACAGCCTTGACGTATCCGCGGCCTGGAAACATCTGTGTGAAATAGGACATGCCCCGCGCGAACGCGGACTCGGCAAGTTGCGGATGCTCGAGGTAGATGTCGCCTTTGACCGCCATCCACACGCCGTCCTTGCAGGGGACGCTTTCGAAGCGGCCCGATCCGGCGTCGCCCGTGTCGATCATGAGCGGCGAGAAGTGTTGCGCGCGCGCGTAGGCCTCGGCGACGGTTCCCGACGACTGGCCGATGAGACCCACGATCGAAAGCTCCGGCATCGAATAGGCTTCGCCGAAGCGGAGCGCGAAGGCCGGATCGTGGCAGAGTTCCGCGGCCGCTTTCAAAAGCGCGATGTGACCTGCAAGCGGAACGCGGCCGTCCTGATCGGCGAGATCGCCCGGACGAAGGCCCGCGCGCTCGCGCAACTGCCGTTCGTCCGCACCTTTTGACACTGCAAGTTCGATCAGCGCTTTCGCGAAACCCGCCGCGACCGTGGGTGCGGTCCCGCCGCTTTTTCCTTTGACTCCCGAAGTCACCTTTTTGATCGCCGCCGTCATGTGCGTTGGATCATCGGCTTCCTACGATAGGCCTTCGAAATCGAGAATTCGAGAGTGCTCTGGCGCTCTTGGAAGGAGGCGTCGTGTCGGTGCAAACCACTGACGGAAGCAGGGCAGGCTTTGCGTTCTGGGCGATCTCGGCCGTGCTGTTCCTTTGGGGCGTGATGGGGTCTTTGATTTATGTCGCCTACTTCGTCGAGACGCCGCAGGAGTTCGCGTTGACGGCGGAGACGGCGGCGAACCGTGCGGGCTATGCCGACTATGTCGCGAACATTCCGGCGTGGGCGATCGCAGTCGGCGTGATCGCGGCTGCCGCACGTTTGCTAGGCGGCGTGGCGCTGCTGCTGCGGCGCGCGTGGGCGCTGCCGCTTTACGTGACCTCGCTGGTCTTCTTCCTCGCCGCGTTGTTCCGCGGGTTCGTTCTCGCCGACGCGGGGCGCGTGATGAGCGACGGACACATCGCCATCGAAGCTGTTTTCGTGGGCCTCAACCTCTTTGCCATCGGCTTTGCGTGTTACGGTAAGACGCGCGGTATCCTGCGCTGACGTCTTAGCCGGGCGCGGGCCGGGCGCGCTGGTTGTAGAGCAGCTTGCGCAGACGGTCTTGTTCTTCCTTCGGCAATTTCGAGTAGTCGACGGAGAG
>QKCS01000357.1 GCA_003246795.1 Alphaproteobacteria bacterium | reverse complement strand
CTTCGAGATCCTTGAAGATCACGTTCTTGTGGCCGAAATGCTCGTTCGGCAGGCGACCAACCTGGGTCCATTCGAAACCGATGAAGGAGACAAGGTCGGGGTGCGGACCGTCGCCCGCCACCTTCTGGCACGCGCGAATCGCGTCCTTCGTGCGACGCCAGCGCAGCGGCGTGACCGTTTCGGCGTGGTCGGTGATCGACCAAAAATCGAGCGCCGAACAATAGCGGGCGAAATCGCACGCGTCGGCGACCGGATGCACGCCGGGCCCGCCCATGATGGGCAGCGAGAACTGGAACGCGTCGGCCGAATAGGTCGTGTGGACGTGCAGATCGCCGAAGAGGATCTGGTCGTTCGATTCGGGCGGCGCCACGGCTTGGTTCGCTTGCGTGCGTCCGGCGATGACCTCGTCCGGTATTCGTTGGCCTTGGATGACGCCCGTGCCGCGCTCGACGCCGAACCAGCCTTCCGTCGCGCCGATCCAATAGATGCCGCCCGCCGCGCCCAACACGAACGCGATGATCAATAGCCAACCGATTGCCCGCAGCACGCCCCTCGCCCCTCTTTGTCGGCCCGGTCGCGACGAAATGTTGCGCCGAGCCACTTACGTTGTTTTCAATTCGTACCGGCAAAGTCGGCTCTTTCCAAGAGTTGCCGGAAATTCCAGGTTTGCGCGTCGAATCGACGCTGATTCTCGCAAACGCAATCGTGCGCGGCGGTCGCAGGTTCGTGAAGGAATCGCGCCGCCTGGGCCGTTGCGCCCGGCGGTGCGCCGGACCAAGGTAGCGGCCCATTCAGGGGACAGGACTCCATGAACATCAAGACGACTCTTCTCGCGGCGGCCGTGGCCGTCACCGCGGCGGCTTCGGGCTTCGCCGTGATCCAAGCCAACCTCGCTGCCGACGCGGCGACGCGCGGCAAAGCCGAAATCGGGAACTGGGGCTTCGACCTCACCGCGATGGACCGCAGCGTCAAGCCCGGCGACGACTTCTTCCGCTATGCTGGCGGCACGTGGATGAAGAACACGCAGATCCCGGGCGACCGCACGCGCTGGGGCTCGTTCAACATCCTGGGCGCCAAGTCGGAAGAGGACGTGAAGAACCTGGTCAACACGGTGTCGAGCCGCAAGCAGGCACCGGGCTCGGCCGCGCAGAAGGTCGCCGACTTCTATTCCTCCTACATGGACACGAAGCGGATCGACGAACTGGGGCTCGCGCCGTTTCAGGCTGACCTCGATCGCATCGCAAGTTTGAAAACGCTTGAAGACGTGGCCGCGTTGATGGGCGATCCAGCCGTGCCGGCGAACGCACCCGTCGCAGTCGTCTTCGGCCTCGATGAAAAGAACCCCGACCGCTACTCGGTCGATATCTATCAAGCGGGTCTCGGGCTGCCCGACCGGGACTACTATCTGAAGTCCGACGCGAAGTTCGAAGAAACGCGCGCGAAGTACCGCGCCTATATCGAACAGATGCTGACGCTCGCGAAGTACCCGAACGCCGGACCGTCGGCCGACGCGATCATGGCGCTCGAGATGAAGATCGCCGAGATCCAGTGGCCGATCGAGAAGCTGCGCAACCGCGATCTGACCTATAACCCGAAGAACCAGGCGGAACTCAAGGCGTTCGCGCCGGACTTCCCGTGGGATGCGGCGCTCGCCGCGGGCGGGCTTTCGAAGCAGAACTTCTTCGTGGTTCAAAATCCCGATCCGGTCGCCGGGCTTTCGAAGCTTTTCAAAGCGACGCCGGTCGAGACGTGGAAGGCCTATCTCACGTTTCACTACGTGAATGCGCAGTCCGACATCATGCCGACGGTCTTCGACGACGCTTCGTTCGCGTTCAACGGCAAGGTGCTGACCGGCCAAGAGCAAAAGCGCGACCGGTGGAAGCGCGCCGTCTTTGCGCTCTCCGGCCAGTACGGCGGCGCGCCGCTCGCGGAAGCCGTCGGCCAGATCTACGTCAAGGATCACTTCACGCCGCAGGCGAAGGCCGAGATGAAGGAGATGGTCGACTATTTGCTGGCGGCCTATCGCAAGCGGATCGAGAACCTTGAGTGGATGTCGCCCGAGACGCGCAAGGTCGCGATGCGCAAGGCGCAGACCGTGCGTGTGAAGATCGGCTATCCGGACAAGTGGCGCGACTACGCGACGCTCGAGATCAAGGCTGGCGACGCGTACGGCAACCGCAAGCGCGCTTCGGAGTGGGATTGGAAGCGCCAAGCCGACCGCTTGGGGCGCAAGACCGATAAGGACGAATGGGGCATGGCGCCTCAGACGGTCAACGCCTACTACAATCCGGTGTGGAACGAGATCGTGTTCCCGGCCGCGATCCTGCAGGCGCCGTTCTTCGACCCGAACGCGGATCCCGCCGTGAACTACGGCTCGGCGGGCGGCGTGATCGGCCACGAAATGGGCCACGGCTACGACGACCAAGGTGCGAAGTCGGACGAGCGCGGAATCTTGCGCACGTGGTGGAACAAGCAGGACGAAGAGCGGTTCAAGGTGAAGGTCGACGCGCTCGCCAAGCAGTACTCGTCCTATGAGCCGCTGCCGGGCTTGCACGTGAACGGCGACTTCACGTCGGGCGAAAACATCGGCGACTTGGGCGGCGTCGCGGTCGCGTTCGAGGCGTACCAGATGTCGCTCAAGGGCAAGGAGGCGCCGGTGCTCGACGGGTTCACGGGCAAGCAGCGCTTCTTCCTCGGCTGGGCGCAGGTGTGGCGCTCGAAAATCCGCGACGAGGCCTTGCGCGTGCAGCTGACAAGTGACGTGCACTCGCCGGCGGAGTTCCGCTGCAACGGGCCGGTGCGCAACGTCGACGCGTGGTAC
>QKCS01000142.1 GCA_003246795.1 Alphaproteobacteria bacterium | reverse complement strand
TCGGACTTTCGAACGAAACCTCTTGGGGCACGATGTCGTTTCTGCATCACGCGAGCGCGAACGGGCGTCCGCGCGTGCAATCGATTCAAAACGCCTACAATCTCATCAATCGCACGTTCGAGGCCGGTCTCGCTGAGATCGCCCACCGCGAGCAGGTCGGTCTCTTGGCCTATTCGCCGCTGGCGCAAGGGTATCTCACTGGCAAGTACCAAGTACCAAAACGGCGCGCTGCCGGAAGGATCGCGCAAGGCGCTGTTCAACCGCCTCCAGCGCTACGAACGGCCGCAAACGGCGCCGGCGATCGAGCGTTATCTGGCGATCGCAAAGCGTTTCGACCTCGATCCGGCGCAGATGGCGCTGCAGTTCGTGACGACGCGGCCGTTCGTGACGTCGAACATTATCGGCGCGACGACGATGGCGCAGCTGAAGACGAACATCGCGAGCGTCAACGTGAAGTGGACGGACGAACTGGAGAAGGCGGTCGACGAGGCGCATCACGCGCAGCCGAATACCGCGCCCTGAACCGATGATCCGGCTTTTCACCGCGATCGAGATTCCCGAGGCGGTCCGAACGCGGCTGACCTTCCTGCAATCGGGCGTGCCGGGCGCGCGGTGGACGCCCGTCGAGAACCTGCATCTCACGCTGCGTTTCATCGGCGAGGTGGACGAGCCGACGGCCGGCGACATCGACCAGGTCTTGAGCGGCCTTCGCGAAAAGGCGTTCGATCTGGCGCTGCGCGGCGTCGGCGAATTCGGCGGGCGGGATCCGCGCGCGATCTGGGCCGGCGTCGCCGCCAATCCGGGACTTCAGCACTTGGTCGCGAAGATCGAAAGCGCCTTGCAGCGCATGGGGCTCGAACCCGAGACTCGCAAGTACACGCCGCACGTGACGCTGGCGCGGCTTCGGGATGCACAGCCCGCAAAGGTGCGCGCGTTCCTCAGCGCCAACGGCGCGTTCGACAGCGGACCGTTCCCGGTGCGCGCGTTTGCGCTCTATTCGAGCTTTCAATCGTCGAAGGGCAGTCTCTACCGTGCGGAGCAGACCTATCCCCTTGGGGATTAGCCGTCGATCGCGTCGGCCTCGATGCGCTCCATATCGTCGTCCGAGAAGCCGAAGTGGTGGCCGATTTCGTGGATGAGGACATGGGTCACGATGTCGCCGAGCGTGATCTGCGAGTCGCTCCATTCGTCGATGATCGCGCGGCGATAAAGGAAGACGAGATTCGGCTCGCGCGGAACCGTGTCGCTCTCCTGCCGCTCCGTTATCGCGGTGCCCTGAAACAGACCTAAAATATCGTATGGCGTTTCGAGTTCCATCTCCTCGACGACGTCGTTGTCGGGAAAATCATCCACACGAAAAATGATGTCGCCGCAGCGCTCGCGGAACTCGTCGGGCAGACGGTCGTAGACGTCGCGGGCGAGAATTTCGATGTCTTCGAGCGTCGGTGCGGTCAGCTCGAACAGCGATTCGATTGTCATGAAACTCTCGCCAAGCGCGGTGAAAACGCGCGAAGATAGCCCAGGTCACCCCGATCATGGGAGAGCATTGTGGCGAAACTGGACAAGGCGCAACGCGCCGCCGCGTTGAGGGATTTGAAAGGCTGGAGCGAAGACGCCAAACGTGACGCGATCGTCAAGACGTTCGTCTTTGCGAACTTCGTCGAAGCTTTCGGATTCATGACCAAGGCGGCGCTGACGGCGGAGCGCATGGACCATCATCCGGAATGGTCGAACGTCTACAAGACCGTCAACGTCCTGCTGACGACACACGACGCGGGCGGGTTGACGATGAAAGACGTCGAACTCGCCCGCGCTATGGATGCGGCCGCGTCCTAGGGCGACGGCGATTCCGGCTGCTCCGCCGGCGTCGTTTCGGTGCCGTCGGCGGGGGTCGTCTCACCGCCAGGTTCGGTCGGCGTCTCCGCCCCTTCCGTTGACTTCGCAGCGCCTTCGGCAGGCGTTTCCGTCGCGGCCGGCTCAGGTTTCGGCAGCGGCGCGTCTTCGGCGAACAAGCGCAAATCGAGTTCGTTCAGCCGCGCCAGCGTTTCGGTGGCGTTGCCGCCGGAAACCTCGACCGTCACGGTCACCGGCACCTTGCCGCCGGAGCGCGTGTCGGGACCGCCGGTGAACGCCAATGCCTTCGCGATTCGCCGCGCTGCGCCCTCGCCCGTCGTGTCCCTCCATTCGACGACGGAGGTTTCGTTGCCGAACGAAACGATGATGCGCGCAACGCCGCCGCCGGCGACCGGGCGAACCGGCACAGGCACCGTCGGCTTTGCTGGTGTTTCCGTCGGAGCAGCGCTCGCCGTCTCGCCCTCGCCTTCCGCCGCCGGCGTCGCATCCGTCGTCGCTTCGGCGGTCGTGGGTTGAGCCGGCGCGGGCGCCGGTTGAATGGCGGGCGCAGGCGCGCCGGCCGATTTCATGTAGCCGTCGAGCGTCGCTGCGGCGACCACGGCGCGTTCGTCGGGGCCGAGCTTCAAACGCCACGTCGTCGAGAACACAGCCGAGGTCGTCTCGCCAGCCTTCGCGGCGAGTTCGAACGACGGGAACGTGATGTTCAGCGTACGACCGTCTTCCGACTCGCTTGCGCTGTGATCCGTGACGACCGCCACGGGGTTCAACGCGATCGGGCCTTCGGGTTCGCCCGCGACCTCGCCCGTGGGCGTTCGCGACGGTCCGCCCGTCATCAGGAACCAGGCGGCCACGCCAAGCAGCACCGCAACGGCGACAACGCCGCCGATCACGACCGTGCGATTCATGAGGTTTTTCCCTTGAAGGTGATCAGAGAGTCCGAATGCGCGCGGAATCTAGCGACCGCCCTTCACGCGAGCAAGTTCGCGCCATACCGACTTTGGGGCGACTACTTGGGGTAGAGTATCATCTGCGTGCAGCGAAACAGCGCCATCGGACGCGGCTCGTTTTCGCGGCGGACTTCCGCATCCCAGACCTGGGTCAATCTGCCGCCGTGGATAAGCCGCGCCTCAACTTCGACGACGCCGTCGTTCGCCGTCCCCAGAAAATTTGCCTTGAGTTCG
>QKCS01000126.1 GCA_003246795.1 Alphaproteobacteria bacterium | reverse complement strand
CATCTATGCGCCGCGCGATCGGGTCCGGCTTGCGCTCATCCTGCGCGGCAAGCGGGTCGGTTTCTCGCTCACCGAAATCAAAGAGATGCTCGATCTCTACGACATCAACGACGGTCAGGCGACGCAACTCGCCTATTCCGTCAGGAAATTCAGCGAGCGGATCTCGGCGCTGGAACGCCAACGCGCCGATATCGAACAAGCATTGGAAGAATTGCGGGCAGGTCGCGCGCGCCTCGAAGTGTTGCTTGCGGAGAAGCAGCCGGACCGTAAGGTCGCGGCCGAAGAGCCGCACGGCCGGCTGATCGGTTTTTCCGTCAACGGCGCCGCGCGCGACTGAGCTGAGGAGGCGGGCATGAGCGTGCTTCAGGTCGAACGTGCGTCTTGGATGAGCGAGGACCTCACGGTCTTCGAGAACGAAGCGCGGAAGTTCATGGAGCGCGAATGCGTTCCGCATGCGGAAAGGTGGATCAAGCAACAGCATGTCGACCGCGCGGTTTGGAACAAGGCCGGACAGGCCGGCCTGTTGTGCGCGTCGACGCCGGAGGAATACGGCGGCGCCGGCGGGTCGTTCGCGCATGAGGCCGTGCTGATCGACCTCTTGGGCCGCCTGGGAATCGACGGCTGGGGCATCGTGCTGCACAACGCGATTGTCGCACCCTACATCTTCCATTGCGGCACCGAAGAGCAGAAGAAGCGCTGGCTGCCGCGCCTGGCCTCCGGCGAACTCGTTGCCGCGATCGCGATGACGGAACCCGGCACCGGCTCCGATCTGCAGTCCGTGAAGACGACGGCGAAGCGCGACGGCAACCAATACGTCGTCAACGGGCCCAAGACGTTCATCACGAACGGCGGCACCGCGAATTTCATCATCGTCGTGGCGAAAACCGATCCGACGCAGGGCTCCAAGGGCACGTCGCTGGTCGTCGTGGAGACGGACGAGGTCGAAGGGTTCCGGCGCGGCCGCGTGCTCGACAAGGTCGGGCAGAAGGCGAACGATACGGCGGAGCTTTTCTTCGACGAGGTGCGCGTTCCGACGGCGAACCTGATTGGCATGGGCGAGGGCCAAGGCTTCGTTCAGCTGATGCAGCAGTTGCCGCAGGAACGGCTCATCATAGCGCTGCAGGCGATGGCCGTGATCGAACGGGCGCTGGAGCAGACGATCGCCTACGTGAAGGAACGCAAGGCGTTCGGCAAGCAACTGATCGAGTTTCAGAACACGCAGTTCAAGCTGGCGGAATGCAAGACGGAGGCGACCGTCGCCAAGGTCTTCTGCAACCACGCGACCCAGCTTCTGCTTGAGAAGAAGCTCGATCCGTTCATGGCGTCGATGGCGAAGCTGTGGCTCACCGAAGTGCAGTGCCGCGTCGTCGACGAGTGCCTGCAGCTCCACGGCGGCTACGGCTACATGAACGAGTATCCGATCGCGCGGATGTATGCGGACAGCCGCGTGCAGAAGATCTACGGCGGTACGAACGAGATCATGAAGCTGCTCATCGCGCGGAGCCTCTGAGACGATGTATCGGCCCGACGTCTTCGCGATGCAGGATCTTGGGTCTCAGCATGACCTCATCGACGCATGCGATTTCGGCCTTCTGATCGGCAACGGCGCCACCGGGCTGTTCGCGACGCATCTTCCGATGCTCTTGAAGCGCGACGAGGGGAAGTTCGGCGCCCTCTATGGGCACGTGGCGCGGCCCAACCCGCAAGCCGGGCTGTTTGGCACCGAGGCGCTCGCTGTCTTTTCTGGGCCGCACGCCTATGTCTCGCCCACGTGGTATTCGGACCGGTCCTCAAACGTGCCGACGTGGAACTACATGGCCGTTCATTGCACCGGCGTTCCCTCGTCGATCGAGGGCGACGTGCTGGCGCATTTGGGCGATATGGTCGAACGCTATGAGGGTACGCGAACAAGCGGCTGGCGGCTCGACGAGTTGAAGCCGCAGATGCGCGAAAGCCTGCCGCGCGGGATCGTGACGTTCCGGATGGAGATCACGCGCATCGAAGGGAAGGCGAAGCTGTCCCAGAACAAGCCGCGCGAGGAGCGGGAGCGCGTGATTCAAGGATTGGTTGCCGCGGGCGAGACCAAGCTGGTCGATGCCATGCGCGCGGCGTTGGAGAAAGCCTGACGCTCAATCGCGTTTGGATAAATGGAGGAAATGGAATGACCGAGTGTTTCGTTTACGACACCGTGCGCACGCCGCGCGGCAAAGGGCGCAAGGACGGTGCGCTGCACGAAGTGACGGCGCTGGAACTCGGCGCGCAAGTGCTGAAGAACATCCGCGACCGCAACAACCTCGATACGTCGAAGGTCGATGACGTGATTTTCGGTTGCGTCGATCCGGTGGGCGAGCAGGGCTCGAACATCGCGCGCATCGCGGTGCTGGACGCCGATTATGCGGAGAGCGTCGCCGGGGTGCAGATTAACCGGTTCTGTGCGTCGGGCCTTGAGGCCTGCAACATGGCGGCGGGGCAGGTGATGGCCGGGCAGTCCGACATGACGATCGGCGGCGGCGTCGAATCGATGAGCCGCGTCGGCATGGGCGCATCGGGCGGCGCGTGGGCGACGGACCCCGCGATCGCGATCAAGAGCTATTTCACGCCGCAAGGCATCGGCGCGGATCTGATCGCGACGCTCGACGGCTTCTCGCGTGACGACGTCGACGCCTATTCCGTCGAAAGCCAGAAGCGCGCGGCGAATGCGTGGAAGAACGGCTACTTCGCGAAATCGGTGACGCCGGTCAAGGACATCAACGGCCTTACGATCCTGGAGAGAGACGAGCACATGCGGCCCGAGACGTCGATGCAGTCGCTGGCCGCGTTGCAGCCCTC
>QKCS01000246.1 GCA_003246795.1 Alphaproteobacteria bacterium | reverse complement strand
GGCGACAACCCGCCGAATGATCGACGGTGCCGCCGCGCACCTGCAGATCGACGGTTGGTTGTTGATCGAAGTCGGAACGCAGGCCGATCAAGTGCGCGAGCACTTTACCGCGAGCGGATGGCGTGACGTTACGACTTTGAAGGATCTGGCGGCGCGCGACCGGGTCGTGGCCGCCCGTCCGCCGGCACCCGAGAGCCGTGGATAAGATCGTCATCGAGGGCGGCGCATCACTCCGCGGTGACGTCGAGGCCGGCGGTGCCAAGAACGCGGCTCTGCCGCTTCTCTTTGCGTGCCTGCTGACCGACCAGCCGTGCCGGCTTCGCCGCGTTCCCGACGTTGCCGACATTCGCACGACTCGTACACTTCTACAGACGCTCGGTGCGACGATCGAAGAAGTCGGACCGCACGAACTCATCGTCGATTGCTCGGGCGTGCGCGAAGCGGAAGCGCCTTATGATCTGGTTCGTAAGATGCGCGCCTCTTTTCTGGCGCTCGGTCCGCTCGTTGCGCGATTCGGGCGCGGTCGTGTTTCGAAACCTGGCGGCTGCGCGATCGGGACCCGTCCGGTGGGCATGCATTTGGCGGGCATGATGCGGCTGGGTGCGCGCATCGAGGAAACGCACGGCTACGTAGACGCAGTGGCGGAGAAGCTGACCGGCGGCCATTTCATCATGGAGATGCCGTCGGTGGGAGCGACCGAAAACGTGATGCTCGCGGCGGTGCTCGCCCGCGGCAGCAGCAGGATAGAGAACGCCGCACGTGAGCCCGAAGTGGTCGACCTCGCCGCGGCGCTCAGCGACATGGGTGCGAAGATCGAAGGCGCCGGATCGTCCATCATCGAGATAGAGGGTGTAGAGGCGCTCGGTGGGTATGACCACGAGGTCATTCCGGATCGCATCGAGGCGGGAACGTTCTTGATCGGGGCGGCGATGACCCGCGGCGACGTTCACGTCGACGGCGCGCGTGCGAGCGATCTCGGCCTGTTGCTGGAATGCCTCGAGGCGGCTGGAGCAACCGTCGTCGTCGAAGAGGGCGGCGTGCGCGTCAGCGCCGAAGCGCGTCCGCGTTCCGTCGACATCGTGACGGCGCCCCATCCGGGTTTTCCGACCGATCTTCAGGCACAGTGGATGGCATTGATGACGTTGTCCGACGGTCGCGCTCGAATCGCCGAGCGCATCTTCGAGAACCGATTCATGCACGTTCCCGAACTCGCGCGCATGGGCGCCGACATCCGCGTTGCCAACGGAGAAGCGGTGGTTCGCGGTCGCGAACGGTTGTCGGGAGCGCCCGTGATGGCGACCGATCTGCGCGCTAGCGTGTCGCTGGTACTGGCCGGACTTGCGGCCGGCGGCCGCACCGAAGTGTTGCGCGTGTATCACCTCGACCGCGGCTACGAACGCATCGAGGAAAAACTGGGAGCCCTAGGCGCGAGCGTCAGGCGAGTGCCGGTATGATGGACGCGAGCGGCGAGCGAGCGTCCCCTCGATCGGCGCCGCTCGACAGAAACGGAATTGAGAATGCCATGCTCGAAGTACTGAAAGACGGATCCGCTGCGGCCCAGGCGCGTATCGGGAAACTGCTCGCTCGTGAAGGCGGCGATGCGAAGATCGATGCGCAAGTGGCCGCCATCATTCGTGCGGTACGGCGTGACGGCGACGAGGCGCTGTTGCGATATACAAAGCGCTTCGACGGTGTATCGCTTCGCAAACGGGATATCGTCGTCGCCGAGAGCGAATTCGATCGCGCCGCCGCACAAGTGACCCCGGACGTGAGGCGTGCGTTGCAACGTGCGCAGTCGCGCATCGCGAAGTTTCACCGCCTACAATGCGAGAAGGGTTTTGAGCTGCGAGAGAAAGGCTTGCGGACAGGCATGCGGGTCACGGCGCTCGAGCGTGTCGGTGTGTATGTCCCCGGCGGCCGTGCCGCTTATCCGTCTTCGGTTCTCATGAATATCGTTCCGGCGGTGGTCGCCGGAGTCGAAGACATTACAGTGGTCACACCGCCGTCGCCCGACGGCATTCGCGCCGAGGTTTTGCTCGCCGCTCGTTTGGCGGGCGCGACTCGAGTTCTTCGCTTGGGCGGTGCACAGGCCGTGGCGGCGTTGGCATACGGGACCGAGAGCGTTGCGCGCGTCGACAAGATCGTCGGGCCGGGCAACATTTACGTTGCAACGGCGAAGCGGCAAGTGTTCGGCGCGGTCGACATCGACATGATTGCGGGACCCACCGAAGTCTTGATCGTTGCGGACTCTTCGGCGGATCCCGAGTTCGTCGCTTCCGACATGCTGGCACAGGCGGAACACGATCCGCTGTCCGCGGCGATTTGTCTGGCCACCAGCCGGCGTGTGGGCGAGCGTGTGGTCGAAGCCGTCGAGCGGCAGCTCGCTCAGTTGCCGCGAAAGGCCATTGCGGGCCGATCGCTGCGAAAGTACGGGACCGTCGTGCATGTCGCGGGCCTCGCCCGTGCGGTCGAGCTTGCCAATCAGATTGCGCCCGAGCACTTGGAACTCTTCATCAAGCAACCGCGCAAGCTTTTACCGGGGATTCGCCATGCAGGCGCGGTGTTTCTCGGTCAGTATGCGACAGAATCGCTGGGCGACTATGCTGCGGGCCCGAACCACGTGCTACCCACTGGAGGCTCGGCGCGATTTGCTTCGCCGTTGGGCGTTTATGATTTCATCAAGCGCACGAGTATCATCGAAGCGAGTCGGGACGGATTGGCGAAGCTCGCACGAACCGTTGATCGTCTTGCAATGAGTGAAGGCTTGGAAGGGCACGCGTTGGCGGTGCGACGACGATTGGGCACGGGGGATAGCTGAGTGGCTGCTGCAAAGAAGAAGGC
>QKCS01000201.1 GCA_003246795.1 Alphaproteobacteria bacterium | reverse complement strand
TGACCGCCGCCTGGCATCTCTACGTCGCGCTAGTTGATTTTGCCGCCTTGGGCGTCAACCGCGCGGTCGTCATGCGACGGCTGGCTGCGCAGGGCATCGGAACGCAGGTGCATTACCTGCCGGTCTATCGTCAGCCCTACTATCGGGAACTTGACCCGACGCTGACGCTGCCAGGCGCCGACCAGTACTACCGGCGTGCACTCAGCCTACCGTTGTTTCCGACGATGACCGACGAAGATCCTGCGCGCGTCGTCCGCGCGCTGAAGAACGCGTCGGGTCTCTAGGCCTTCTCATCCAGACCGGAACGGTCTTCGCGCAACTTCTCCTCGACGGCGCGCAGGCTCTTGGCCCGGCGCAGCATCTCTTCGGCCGGCCACTGCCACACCACCTCGCCGCTGTCCGCCTCGACGGACCGGTAGACGAACGAGTGCAAATTGCTGTCGCGCGAAATGATCAGGCGTCGGTCCGGCGGCGCCTCAGCGTTCTGGCCCGGTTGCTCGCCTTGACGGTGATCGTTCGTGTTGCGGTTATCCGCTTGGGTCTTCTTTGCGGGTTCGACCGGCGGCTCTGCACGCACGGGCGCGATCGGAGGAATGACCGCATGTGTGGGTGGCATTTGCACTGAATTGCTCATTGTCGCCCGTCCTTACCTTCGCCGGCACCCGCCTCGCCCCCTTCGAGTCGGATCAGTTTTTGTTCTTATTGGCGTCCGGCGTTTGTCCTCCTTCTTAGATAAGATTTGCGGGGCCGATTCTACGCACCGGCCCCGCCACTAGTCATGCAGCCGGTCGATTACCGGAACAGCGACAACAGCACCGTCGGCGCTTGGTTCGCAATCGCGAGCGCTTGGATGCCGAGCTGCTGTTTCATCTGCAACGACTGAAGCTTTGCGCTCTCGGTCGCCATATCAGCGTCGACGAGGTTACCGATACCGTTGGTCAGCTCGTCAGACAGCTTCGTGACGAAGTCCTTGTGGACACCCAGCTTCTTCGAGTCCGTACCGAGCTGCGCCAGAGCCAAGTTCAACGCATTCAGCGAAGACTCAATCGTCGCGATCATCGAGCTGGCGTCCGAAGCGGACGAAATCGTCGCCGAAGCAGCGAGCGACACGATCGCGCCGCCGAGCGACATATCGCGGCCCGTCGCCGTGATGAACGCCGTACCGTCGGCATTCGCGAGTGCCTGGAGGTTGCCGTCGGAACCGTCAACCAAATTTGAGCCGTCAAACGACGCGTTCGCCAGTGTCGTCGCGATCTGGTCGCGAAGAGCCACGAACTCGGCGTTGTACGCTTCACGCGCGTTCTGGTCGATGGCGCCGTCCTTCGCGGACAGAGCCTTCTCCTTCATTTCCTTCAAAAGGTCCGAAACGGTCTGGCCGGCGGCCACGCCAGTGTCGGTGACGCTGATCGCGCGGTTGAGGCTGGTCGTGACCGAGTTGAACGCCTGCACGTCGGCGCGCATACCCTGGGCAATCGCGTAGACGGCACCGTTGTCCTTCGGACCCGCAATCTTCAAACCGGTGTTGATGCGGTTCTGAGTGACCTGCAGCTGAGCGCTGGTGGCATTCAGGTTCTGCAGCGCAATCAATGCGCCGTAGTTGGTATTCACCGAAAGCATGAGAAGACTCCGTTCTGGTCGGTTGCTGGCGTTTTGCCATCGGAGCGTTTTGCCCCGCCGAACGGATCGCAATGCGCGTACCTGAAAAACGCGCGCGATTTGTTATGGAGTTCTCAACTATCGCGGCCGAGCGCAGAGGCGGGAATTATCACGGGGTTCACCAAGGCGCGGAGCCTCGGCCAAAGGGCTGCGGGCAGAATCTACCCGGCAAAATTTGCCGCGGCGGGCAAAATCTGCCCACCGCAGCTGGAAAGATTCAATGTGCGACGGCTGGCCGGGGCGCCGCAATGTCAGGCTCCGCCTTAGCCGCGGAACAGGCTCAAGATCACCTGCGGCGCCTGGTTGGCGATGGAAAGGGCCTGGATGCCCAGCTGCTGCTTGACCTGCAGCGACTGCAGCATCGCGCTCTCCTTTGCCAAATCGGCGTCGACCAAGTTGCCGACGCCGTTCTGCAATTCGTCGGTCAACTTGGCGATGAAATCGCGATGAGTCTCGATCTTCTTGGCGTCGGTGCCGAGCTTCGACATGGCCAGGTTCAGCGCGTCTAGCGATGACTGGATCGTCTGGATCATCAAGCTGGCCTGCGCCGCCGTCGAGATCGTCGCTGTTGACGTCAGCGTAACGATCGTGCCGCTGAGCGAAAGGTTCTGCGCCGTTACCGTTAAGAACGTGTTGCCGTCGGCATTGGCCAGAGACTGGACGTTCTGTACCGAACCGTCGAGTAGGTTCGAGCCGTCGAACGCCGCGTTCTGAAGAACCTTTGCGATCTGATCGCGCAGCGACACGAACTCCGAATTGTAGACGTCGCGGGAGTTCTGGTCGATCGAAGGATCGCGGGCGGCCAGCGCCTTTTCCTTCATGTCCTTCAGAAGTTCGGAGATGCTCGTGCCTGCCGCGACCGCAGTGTCGGTCACGCTGACCGCGCGGTTCAAGCTCTGCGTCACCGCGCCCAGCGCTTGGATGTCCATGCGCATGCTCTGCGCGATCGCCCAAACAGCGCCGTTGTCCTTCGGACCCGAAATGCGCAAGCCCGTGTTGATCCGGTTCTGCGTGTCCTCGAGCTTCATATTCGTCACATTCAGGTTTTGGAGCGCGATCATTGCTCCGTAGTTGGTATTGACGCTGATCGGCATTGGCGTGGCTCCTTCCGTTCTTGACTGATGGACGAACGGTCTTGGAGGCGTTCGACCTCGTTAGAACCAAGCGCAACGCCCATGCCAACCAAGAA
>QKCS01000099.1 GCA_003246795.1 Alphaproteobacteria bacterium | reverse complement strand
GGAACCGATCATCGCCGCTCACCATCGGTTCTGGGGCGATCCGCTGTCGCCGTTTCTGGTCACCGTCCTGCCGCTGCAGTCGCCGACAGGACGCATGTCGCTGGGCGGGACGGCGCTCGGCGATGCGTTCGCGTTCATGGCGACCGACAACGTGGACGACAAGATGCTCACGCGGATTCTGGCGCATGAGCATCTGCATTCCTGGATCCCACGGCGGATCGGCATGATGCCGCAACAGAACGACGCTCTGGATTATTGGATCTCGGAAGGGTTCACCGACTTCTTCAACTACCGGATCTTGATGCGCGACGGCATTTGGTCGCTCGAGGAGGTCGCGCGGGCGTACAATGAAGTGTTTTGGAACTATGCGTTCTCGCCTGTCCGCAACGCGTCGAACGCGCAATTGGCGGACGGGTTTTGGGGCAATCGCGCGATGAACGACTTGCCGTATCAGCGCGGTTTGGTGTTTGCCGCGCTCGCCGATGATCGCGTGCGGCGGGCCAGCAACGGCAAGTTCGATTTGGACGACGTGATGCTGGCAATGAAGCGCGTCGCCGACGCCGCGGGCGAGGGTCCGCGGGCGCCGGTGCGGGCGCTCTTCGTGGCGACGATGCGATCGTTCGGCGTCGACATATCGGGCGACATTGCGCGCTTCATCGAACGGGGCGAGACGATCGCGTTGCCCGCCGACGCCTGGGCGCCGTGCGGCAAGATCGTGACCAGCGAGGTGGCGGAGTTCGCGCGCGGGTTCGACGGGTATCGCACGATCGCCAACGGCAACAAGCTCGTGGGGGTCGATCCGGACGGACCGGCCCACGCGGCGGGCTTGCGGGATGGGATGCAGCTCTTGCGGCTCGATCTCTCGGAAGGCGGCGATGCGCGCGTGGCGCTCGCCTATAGGGTGTTTGCAGATGGCCAGACGCGCGAGATCAGTTATCTTCCGGCCGGCAAGAAACGAGTGATCGTGCAGGAATTGAAGCTGCGGACGCTGGCGGACGATGCTTCGCGCAAGGCGTGCGCGGCTCGGCTTGGCGGCACGGGCTGAGAAACGGAGACGTCATGCGCATTCTTCTTTGGATCGTCGGCATCATCGCTGTGCTCATCGCGGCGGCCTTCCTGTTCCTCGGCGATCCCGAAATGCCGCGCGACGAGCTTGTGGCAAAGTATGGTGGGCCGCCGTCGCAGTTCATCGATCTGCCGTCGGGGGCGAAGGCGCATTATCGCGACCAGGGCAACAGTGGCGGGTCCGTGCTCGTTCTGCTGCACGGATCGAACGCGTCGCTTCACACGTGGGAGCCGTGGGTCAAGATTTTGGGCGACGAGTTCCGCGTCGTGACAGTCGATCTGCCGGGGCATGGGCTGACGATCGCGCGCGCAGACGACGACTACACGACGGCCAGCATGGCCGCGTTCGTCGATGAGTTCACGACGGCAATGGGGATCGAGCGCTTCGCGGTCGCGGGGAACTCAATGGGCGGCGCGGTCGCGGGACGCGTCGCGATGCAATACCCGGGGCGCGTCACGCAACTGGTTCTGATCGACTCGGGTGGCGTCATTCCGCCCGACATGCCGGAGCCGCCGGCGTTCTTTTATCTCGTACGCACGCCGGTGCTGCGCGAGTTTCTGCGGTTGATCCCCGGGCGGCCGGTGGCGGAGGCAACGCTCAAAGCCTCGTTCGCCAATCAGGCTTTGGTGACGGATAAGATGATCGACCGCTATTGGGAGCTCAACCGGGGGCCCGGCATCCGCGAAGCGACACGCAAACGGTTCAGAATGCCGATCGAGTATTGGCAAGGCGAAGACAGGTTCTTCCGCGAGAACCTGCCGAAGCTCACGATCCCTGTGCTGATCATGTGGGGGCGGCAGGACAAGCTCATCCCGGCCTCGACCGTCGAGATTCTCAAATCGCTCATTCCGGGGTCCCACGCCGTCGTCTATGACGAGGGCGGTCATATCCTCCAAGAGGATCTGGCGGAGCAATCGGCGGCCGACGTGCGCGGGTTCCTCCACGCCGCGGCGGCGGTGCCGGAAGAAGAGACGGCCGCGCCTTAGCTTGTCGCCGGACGCGCCTTCAGGAAGAAGGCGCCGACGGCGAAGAGAATCCATCCGGCCATCAGGCTCACGCCGCCCACGGGAATCAGCGGGCGCACGGCCGTCGCGTTCGGCCCAAAGCCCAGATAAATGCCGCCGCAGAAGAAGACAATGCCGGCGAGAAAGGCCCAGCCGGCCAGATCGATCATCAGCTTGCGGCCGAACTGCGCGTTAATGATGCCGACGGCGACGAGGGCCAGCGCGTGGACGAAGTGCATCTCGCGTGCGGTATCGAAGATCGCGCGGATCACCGGGACGAATTCGCCCTCAAGGCGGTGGCCGACGGCTGCGGCGACGATGAGCGCCACGAGCATGTTCAAGGCGCCGGCGATCAGCCAGAAGCGATACATACAAGTCCCCGTTTGTTGCGCATGAAGTTGATTGCACGGGATGTCGGCGGCGTCACGTCGTTTTGCGCCGCGTCAATCCGCGGGAAAATGCGAAGAACCGCCACCGTTCGGATTTGACCCGTATTCTGGTTTTGGCTTGTACCAGCGATCAGTTCCGATTGCGCGGGCGCGGGCGGCGCGTCATTGTCGCGCTCCCGCCATTCGACATCAAGCGCTGCTGCCCCATGCTCACCAAAGCCGACGACTATCCTATTCATCAAACGCCCGAACCGATCGCCTACGCCGGCACGGATCGCAATTTCTACGACCGCTATTTCTTCAATGGCTATTCGCCCGACGGATCGGTGTTCTTTGCGGCGGCGCTCGGCGTCTATCCGGCGCTGAACGTGATGGACGGCGCGTTC
>QKCS01000189.1 GCA_003246795.1 Alphaproteobacteria bacterium | reverse complement strand
GTCGACGAGGCGGACTTTGATCATCTCGCGCAACAGGGCGATCGTGCGGGCGCGGCGCATGTTCGAGTAGCAGTCGGGCGCGGGCCAGGCGGCGTAGGCTGCGGCCTGATCGGCAAGGCCTTCGTGCGTGAACTTCAGCGCGCGGCCGGCGGCGGGGAAGCGCACGTCGGCCGCGCCCGCGGGCGCGGGCAGGCTTTGCGCGCGCGGCTTGAAGGCGCCGAAGGTGGCGCCCACGGCCTCGATCGCGGCGTCCACGTCGACGTCACCCACGATCGACATCTCGATAGGGGCTGCGGCGAGCACGGGCTTCATCGTCGCCTCCACGTCGGTCATCTTGATCGACTGAAGCTGTTTGAGCGAGGGGAAGGCCCAGCGCGGGTCGTTCGAGCGCACGAGCGCCGGCGCCTCGCGCGAGATGACGCGGCCCGGACTCGACGAATACTGCTTGATGAAGTTCTCGGCTGCCGCCTGGAGCCGTTCGAGGCCTTCGGAGCGATAGGCGGGATCGGTGGCGAAGGCCGCCATCAGCTGCGTCTGCAGCGCCAGGTCGCGCTGGTTGGTGCGACCGCCGAATTCGAACGCCTCTTCATCGACGTCCAGGTCGGTCGAGACGATGCGGCCGGTCAGCGCCTCTTCCAATTCGTCGGTCGTCAGCTTCTTCAGGCCGCCTTCCATGTAGCCGAAGGGCAGCGCCCAGTTCAGCCCGACCTTGTTGCGCGGCATGTGGATGTAGCCGCCGGCGTAGCGCGCGTTGACGTAGATCGTGTCCTTTTCGAACTTCGTCGGCTTGACGTTCAGCATGACGCCGTTGGCGTAGCGCACCATCGTGATGCCGAGATCTTCGACGTCGCGCCGCTCGGCGACCGTGCCGGGGGCGCCGAAGGCGGTGTAGGGAAATTGCTTCGCCTGCGTTTCTTCGAGCGCGGCGACCGCAGTCTTCCGGCTGTCCGCAAAGGCGGCCGCGAGCGCGGCGTCGCCGCCCGCGACCGGTTGGCCGGAAGCGAGGAAGACCACAGGTCCCTCGCCTTTCGCGACTTCGCGCAGCGCCTCGTGCGCCACCTCGGGGGTCAGGCCCGGCGCGTATTTCTCGAAATGCGCGAGCTCGACATTCGGGTGCGCGAAGACGTCGCTGGCGGCGAAGTTCGACACGATCTCGTTCGCAAGGCTTGCCGTGCGGCGGGTCGCGGCCTTCGCGGCCTGGTCCTCGAGCCCCGCGCGCCAGGATTTCACTTCGCGGTCGATCTCGCTTTGATGGAAGCCGAATTGGAGCGCGCGCCGAAACTCCTGCTCGACCGCGTTCATGGCGGTGCGCCATTGGCCGGGGCGCGCCGAAACGGACAGCATCAAGGCGTTCGACGTGCCGCGTGTGATGGAGCGGCCGACACCGGCGCCGACGAAAGGCGGGTTCGCCTCGCGGGCGATGCGCGCCAAGCGGCGGTTGATGACTTCGAAGGCGATGTTGCGCTTTGCGTTGAGTTCGCGCTCGGCGAACGTGTCCGGACGCTCGTCGGCGGGTTGGAACCACGAAACCATCACGCTTTCGGGCAGGTTGGCCTCGACGTGGGTGGCCGCGACAAGGCCGCGGTGCTTGATGGGGCCCTGGTCCGGATCAGCCGACGGCGCGCCCTCGCCTTTCCAATCGGAGAACTTCGCCTTGATCTTGGCTTCGAGATCGGCGGGATCGAGATCGCCGACGGCGACGAGGAACGTGCGCTCGGGGCGGTAGAAGCGGCGATAGTAGTCGGCGATGAGTTCGCGGGTTGCGCCCTTGATCGTCGCCTCCGTGCCGATGGGCATGCGGTCGGCCATGCGCTGACCTTCGTACCAGAGGCGCCAGCGCGCCTGGAACGCGCGGAACTCCGGCGTGTTGCGCGTGCGCTGCTCGGACAGGACGACGCCCTTCTCGCGGTCGATCGCCTTGGGGTCGAGCGTCAGCCGATCGCCGATCTCGCGGAAGAGCATGAGGCCGGTGTCGATCATGTCGGCGTCGTTCTTCGGCAGCTCGAGCATGTAGACGGTCTGGTCGGTCGAGGTGAAGGCGTTCGTGTGCGCGCCGAAGGCGAGGCCCTTGCGCTGCAGCAGTTTCACGTACTCGCCTTCCGGCACGTTCTTCGAACCGTTGAAGGCCATGTGCTCGAGGAAGTGCGCGAGGCCGCGCTGGGCGTCGTCTTCCTGCAGCGAGCCCGACGCGAAGCGCAGGCGGAGCGAGATGACGCCCGCGGGCTGCACGTTGCGCATGACCGCGTAGCGAAGGCCGTTCGGCAGCATGCCGTATCGCACCGCAGGATCGGGCGCGATGTCGCTGACCTCCTGCGGCCAGTAGGCGTAGGCGGGGCGTGCGTCCGCCGTGGTCTGGACGGCCCGGTCCTGCGCGGTCTGCACACAGGACGCGAGCGCGACGCCCGCAAACACAAGGGCCAGGAAACGAAACAGCAGCGGCCGCATGGCACTCTCCCTTGGGGCCGCCCGAACGCGCCCGCTTGAGCCTTCTTTTGGCTTGCGAGAGGGCCGCAAGTCCAGGACTTGAGCGCCCAAACGTGCGGCGACGCACACTACTGTGAAGCGTAATCCGCGTAGTTCGCGTCGCGTTCCGAAATAACGGCGGGCGACGCGGGCCAGACGACGCCAAACGCCGGATCGTTCCAGCGCACGCCTCGCGCTAATCCGTCCACGTGGACTCGGCCCATTTGGTAGAGGATGTCCGTATCGTCCTCGAGCGTGAGGAAGCCGTGGGCACACCCTTCCGGGATGAAGACGCCATTCATCTTGCGGGCGTCGAGTTCGACGGCGACCCACTGCGCGTGCGTGGCGCTGTCGCGGCGCAGGTCGACGACGACGTCGAACGCGC
>QKCS01000333.1 GCA_003246795.1 Alphaproteobacteria bacterium | reverse complement strand
TGCCCTCGAACATGATGAGACGCGGACCCTGCGGCGTGTTGGCCAGCAACCCACGTTGCGCCATGTAAGTCGCAACGCTCTTCGGGTTGCGCGCGTCATGCACCAGGATGCCGCGGATGTCGCCGCCCGCGTTGTTCTCGCCGACGTAGACGGTCAGCCCGTTGATCGGATTCGTGAAGGCGCCCTCGCGCACGAACGTGTTCACCAAATCGGCGCGGATCTCGTACACGCGGTCCTTCATCTCGCGCATGCCGGCGGGCATGACGAAGAGCGTGAAGGCGTAGCCGACGATCATGGCCGCGACCGCGACGACAAGCACCGGCCCGGCGACTGCCCAGCGGCTGAAGCCCGCCGCCCATATGACGACGAGTTCGCTTTCCACGTAGAGCCGGTTGAGCGCGTAGAGCACGGCGCAAAAGAGTGCGAAGGGCAGGATCAACGCCATCAGCTGGGGCAGGGCGAGGATCGTCAGATAGAGATACGTCATCGCCGACTGGCTTTGATTGATGACGAGGTCGAGCATGCGTAGCGACTGCGACAGCCACACCACGCCAGTCAGGACGAACGTGAAGAACAGCAGCGGGCCGCCGATTTGCCGGAATATGTAACTCGTAATCCCGGACATTGTGCCGTTTGGCGCCTCGTCTGGCCGGGCAGGGGTCCGGCCGCTTCACAACGCTCGTGGGGACCGCTACAACCCGGCGCCCACGGTCGGTCCCGGCATCGCCGGATTCCTGAGGAATCGGGCCGAAGCCGACCGACATCATGCGCATAATCCAGCAGCGCCGCCCGCGCAACGTTCTTCAAATCTAGCCTGCGGTTTTGTTCCCGTTAAGAGATAACAAGCTCATGCAAATCACCTTCGTGAAGTCCGAAATCCCGGATGACGGCACCTTCGTCGTCGGCGTTGCCGAGGATCAGGAAACGACCGGCGTTCTCGAGCAACTGGACAAGAAGTCGAAGGGCGCCGTTGAGCGTGCGCTCAAGGCGGCAAGGTTTACGGGTGCCAAGGGCCAGGTCGCCGAGGTGCTGGCGCCGGCCGGGGTCGACCTCGATCGTCTGCTCGTCGTGGGATTGGGCAAGCCGGACGATTTCGGCCCGTCAGCCGCCGAGGACTTCGGCGCGCGCGCCGCTGCCCGCTTGCTGACGAGCGGCGAGAAGGCGGCGACCTTCCTCGTCCAAACGCCGAAGGAGGCGTCGAACGTCGACGAAGCCGAGATTGCAGCCCGGATTGGGCTGGGCGCCACGCTACGCGCCTATCGCTTCGATCAGTACCGCACGACGCAAAAAAAGACCGACAAACCGACGCTCGCGAAGGTCAATGTCGCAGCAGCCGATCCAGCCGATGTGAAAAAGGCCTGGCGCGCCACCGAAGCGGTGGCCCGCGCCGTGTACTTCGCGCGCGATCTTGTGACCGAGCCCGCGAACGTCCTCTACCCCGAAGAGTTCGTGAAACGCGCGCGCAAGCTCGAAGACCTCGGCGTCGAGGTCGAGGCACTGGGCGAAAAGGAAATGGCGAAGCTCGGGATGAACGCGATTCTCGGCGTCGGCCAGGGCTCGGAACGCGAGACGCAACTTCTCATCATGCAGTGGAAGGGCGCGCGCGACCGCAACGCGCAGCCGATCGCCTTCGTCGGCAAGGGCGTGACGTTCGACACCGGCGGCATCTCCATCAAGCCGGCTGGCGGCATGGACGCGATGAAGTACGACATGGGCGGTGCAGGCACGGTGACGGGCCTCATGCATGCGCTCGCCGGTCGCAAGGCGAAGGTCAACGCGATCGGCATCTGTGGCCTGGTCGAGAACATGCCCGACGGCAGAGCGCAACGCCCCGGCGACGTCGTGAAGTCGATGTCCGGTCAGACGATCGAAGTGCTCAACACCGACGCCGAAGGCCGGCTCGTGCTGGCGGACGCCGTCTGGTATTGCCAGAACCGCTTCAAACCGAAATTCATGGTCGATCTTGCCACGCTCACGGGCGCGATCCGCACATCGCTGGGCCTCGAGATCGCCGGGTTGTTTTCAAACGACGACGAACTGGCCGACCGTCTTCTTGCCGCCGCCAAAGTTGAGGGCGAGGGACTGTGGCGCATGCCGATGGGCGACCGTTTCGACCGCCTGATCGACAGCCCGATCGCCGACATGAAGAACATCGGCGGCGCCTTCGGCGGCTCGATCACAGCGGCGCAGTTCATCCAGCGTTTCGTGAACAAGGTGCCGTGGGCGCATATCGACATTGCGGGCACGGCCTGGGCCGAAGAAGCGCGCGGATCGCATCCGAAGGGCGCGACCGGATACGGCATCCGATTGCTGAACCGCCTCGTCGCCGAACATTACGAACGCTGAATGAGCGAAGTCCTCTTCTACCACTTGGAACGGGCGTCGCTTGAGGACGTGCTGCCCGGCCTCTTGGAGAAGACGCGCGAACGCGGCTGGCAAGCGCTCGTGCGCGCCGGGTCCGACGAACGGGCGGCGGCGCTCGACGCCAGGCTGTGGACCTACCGCGAAGACAGCTTCCTGCCGCACGGCCTCGATCGCGATCCGCATCCGGCCGAGCAGCCCGTCCTGTTGACGGCCGCCGAGGGCAACCCGAACGGCGCGGAGGTTCTCTTTTTCGTCGACGGTGCGGCGACGCAAGACTGGGCGGCGCCCGACGTCGCCGTGGCCGCCCGCGTCGTGATGATTTTCGACGGTCGCGACCCGGAAGCGCTGGAAGCCGCGCGCGCCCAATGGAAGGCCGCCAAGGCGGGCGGTCACGATGTGACCTACTGGCAGCAAGCGGCGTCCGGCAAATGGGAGAAGCGGGCGTGACGCTAGTGCGCGCGTTCCGGCTTGGTCGCGACGAACAC
>QKCS01000135.1 GCA_003246795.1 Alphaproteobacteria bacterium | reverse complement strand
GGATCTCGCCCAGTTCGACAAGGCGATCGGCGAAGCCGCCGCCCTCTTCGCCGCCGTTGCCGCGCGCGGCGTGAAGCTCGCCATGCTCAACGTCGGCGGCGGCTTTCCCTCCCGCTATCACCGCGACGTGCCGCCGATCGAAGCCTACGGCGAAGCGATCCGCGCCTCGGTGGCCCGCCACTTCGGCGCGGACCAGCCCGAGCTCGTCGTCGAGCCCGGCCGCTATATCGTGGGCGATGCCGGCGTGGTCACGAGCGAAGTCGTGCTCGTCGCGCACAAGGGCGGCCAGGACGAACGACGTTGGGTCTTCCTCGACGTGGGCAAATTCCACGGCCTCGCCGAGACGATGGACGAGGCGATCAAGTACCGCCTGATCACGCCGCACGACGGCGGCGACACTGTGCCGGTCGTACTCGCGGGCCCGACCTGCGACAGCGCCGACATCCTCTACGAAAAGACGGACTACCGCCTACCGACCGCCCTGAAGGCAGGCGACAAGGTGCTGATCCTTTCGACGGGCGCCTACACGACGACCTATTCGTCGATCGCCTTCAACGGCATGCCGCCGCTGGCCAGCGTCTGCATCTAAGAAGCCCTTCGGCTAAGGACCCGCGCTCCGCAGAGTACGCGGGCGACGGCCGCCGTCAGTTTGCAGCGCTCGTCCGCTGCACCCAGCGCGCCTTCTCCAACTGCTCCGGCTCAACCCCGCGGCGCGCCGTGTGGAGACACTGGGAAAGCGCCGCAACGCCGCCGTCGGCCCCGGCGAGCCAGCTCTTGCAGGGGTCGGCCGGCGCAGCAGGAGCAATAAGAGGAATGATTTCCTGCGGTTCCGAGCCGTCGCTCACGCAATCGGCGCCGTAGCGCACGCAGTCGCCGAAGCTCATGACCGGCTGCGGCTGCATCGCTTCGCGCGCCCAAACGGCGAGGTACCACAGCGCGACGCCGGCTGCCGCGCCCAAGAGGATCGCAATCGCACGCTTAACCATGATCCGCCTCCGAATGTGCCGATTTGAGACGGATTTCCGCCAAAAATCGGCCTTTCAGAGCAGGTGCTGCAGCCGCCGTGCCGTCCCCGTTAACGCCGCTGCGGCCCGCGCACCAGCGTTACGACCGCGAACACCGCGACCAGCGCCACGACGATTGCGGCCCCCGTCGGAAGGTCGAACACAGACGAGGCCATCAGCCCCAGCGCATAAGCCGCAATGCCGACGCCATAGCCGACGCCCAGCCGCCACGACTCCGGAAACAGGCGCGCCGCCAGTGCCGGCACGATTAGGCTCGCAAACACGAGATAGATGCCGACGAGCTGCACGGATTGCGTGACGACCAGCGCGAACAACACATAGAAGCCCATATGTCCGAGCCGTCCCCGGAATCCGAACCAGATCGTCAGCGCCATGGCGTAGAGAAGCGCGATGGGAATCAGGGATGACGGCGACACCCAAAGAATCTGCCCGACCAGCAGGTCCTTCAAATGCTCACCCCCGCGCGGATTGTGCGCGAGAACCAAAAGCTCGACGCACGCGGCAAAGGCGAAGAGAACGCCGATCAACGCTTCCTGCACTTGCGGCCAAACACGTTCGCTCCACGTCAAGAGCAGCGAGCCGATCAGCGCCGCACCGACTGCCGCCGCTTGAACGCGCCAGCCTTGCGGTTCGAAGCCGAAGGCGTCGGCCGCGGTGACGCCCAGCCCCGCGACCTGCGCGATCGCGAGGTCGATGAAGACGATGCCGCGCGACAACACCTGCTGACCGAGCGGCACGTGCGTCGAAAGCACGAGAAGGCCCGCAAGGAACGCGGGCCAGAGAATGCTGAACTCAAGTTCGCCGAAGGTCACTTCTGCACGGCGTCCTTCAAGCGCTTGATCGTGTCATCGTAGAGCGAGAACAAGTCCTTCGCCTCGTTCGTGCCGCCCACCGTGAACGGCAGAAGAACGGCCGGCATCTTCGTCCGCTCGCTGATGAAGAGCGACGGGCGGTCGTCTTCGTATGCCGCGCGGATCACCATCTTCGCCGGCGTCGCTTGAAGCTTGCCGAGAACCTGGGCCAGATAGCCGCTCGACGGCGGCACGCCGGGCTTCGGCTCCAGCGCCACGACGCGCTTCAAGCCCAGCCACTGCTCGAGATAGATCCAACTCGTGTGGGACACCGCGATCGGCGTTCCCTTCAGCGGCGCGGCGTCGGCCTGCCACTTCGCCAGAGCCGCCTGCCAGCGCGTCGCAAAGTCCGCATAGCGCTGCTGATAGAAGGCGGCATTGGCGCCGTCGAGCTGGGCGAACCGGTCGGCCAAGGGCTTTGCGATCGTCAGCATGTTCCGCGCGTCCGTCTGCACGTGCGGATTGCCTTGCGAATGGATGTCGCCCGCCGCGCGGTCGAACTTGACCGGCACTTCGGCCAGACGCACGAAGCTCGCCGCCTCGAACATGCCGTCAGCGCCCGGATTCAGCTGCGCGTTGGCCGCCTGTTGCACCACCTGCGGCATCCAACCGATCTCGAGTTCCGCGCCCGTGCAGACCGCGATATCGGCCCGCCGCGCCTTGGCGATCAAGCTCGGCCGCGCCTGCACGTGGTGCGGATCCTGCGCACCGGTCGTCGCGGTGTAGATGGAAACCTTGTCGCCGCCGATTTCCTTCGACAGCGCGCCCCATTCGGGTTCGCAGGCGAACACGCTCAAATCTGCGTAGGCAGGCGTCGCGAACGCGCATGCGGCCGCCGCAATGGCAAATGCGTATTTCAACATGACCTCGACTCCTCAAAATTTGTGCGCGCCATGGGCGCCGATGGCGATCGAATAGGCAGCGACGAATTCGCTGTTCTGCTGCAAATCCGCGTCGTCCAGCGTGTATTGCAAGCGGAAGCGGCCGAACTCGCTCGTGTCGTATTCGAGCAGCGCCGACCACGCCTTCGGCATGTGCCCCATGTCGTCGAGCACGCTGCCTGCAAGCGCGAGCGGAACGTGCCCCGTATTCAGCTGTGCGTAGCGCGCGCCGACGCGCCAACGCGGCATGAACTGATAGACGACCTGCACGTAGAAACCGTTGCGGTCGTAGTCGACCGGAACGCCGTTGAACGTTCCTTCTTCCGTGCCGAAGAAGTACTCGCCGTTGACGATCAGATTGTTGATCGTGGGATTGCCGTTCGGCGCCCACTTGTAGACGACGCTCGCTATCCCCAGCCCGTCCGTGCCGGTGAAGATGTCGCCGTCCGTGTCGCGGTCGACCGCTTTCGTATGCAGGTAGGACAGTCCGGCGAGGATGCTCGATTCCTCGTCGATGTCGCCGCCCGCATGAACGAACGCCGCGACCGTACCCGCGCCGTTGTCGTCCGCGCCGCCCGCCGGGAAGCTGTCGCCGCGAAACCACTCCGCACCGAACTCGAGGAAGAAGTCGGTAGGCGCGAGCCAGCGCACTTCGATACCGTCGTCGCCGTACTGGTTCCCCAGCATCGCCCGATACGGCAGCGGCTGGTCGAAGAAGTCCCACGTGTGCGCGTGTTTCTCATTCAGATAGCCCACGCCCGAGAGGAACCGCCCGGCTTTCGCCGTGAACCCGTCCGGCAAGCTCGTCGTTTGGACATAGGCCTCTTCGACCTCCACACCCTCTTCGCTCAACGCGACGATGAGATTCGCCAAGAAGTACGGATCGACATTCGCGGAGATGGCGACTTCCGACTCGCCGAGCGAAAAGCCGCGGTCCCAAATCCCCGCCTCCTCGCCGAGCGCGAAGCCGCGCACGCCGATCGTTTCGGGATCGTGCTGCGACGTGGCGTAAGAGCCGGTCAAAATCGCCGAGATCGCCGGATTGAACGCGTTCGCGCTCGCCGGCGCCCGCGGCGCCGCGGGAGGCGGCGGTGGTTGTGGTGGCGCCGTCGCCACGGTCTGTGCGGGGACAGCGGCCGCTGCCGCTTCGGCCTTCGCCGCCCGGTCCTCGGCCTTCTTCAGCCGCTGTTCGAGTTCGCGCAGCTTGCTTTCATAGTCGCCGCGCAACGCCTTCATCTCTTGGCGGATGGCGCTCAAATCATCGGCGGCGGCGAACGCAGGCTGCGCCGCGGCCGCCACGACGCTCCACGCTAACGCGCAGAGCACGGATGCAGAAGGTTTCATTCGAAGTCTCCGATAGGAACTGTGTCTGATCGGCGCGCGACGCAACTCGATCGTCGGTGCGCATCGAAGCTTGACGCGGGTGTTTGCGGAATCGCTCCGCAGACGCCGAACGTCAGCGGTTCAGGAGATCAGACGGCGGGTGGTGCGCGGCTTAGCCAATGCGCGACGAAGCGTTCGACGACGACCGCGCGTTCGTCGCGGGGTCCGGCGCGCGTGCCGAGCGGCGGCACGCGCAGAGCGGGCGCGGTCGAGGCGAAGAAGGCCCCTGCGACCGACGCCGCGTGACAGATCGGACAGTTCGTTTGGTCGCCCTTGATGGGCTTGCCCGGGTGGCCCGAGGCGGGCGACACGTCTGAAGACGCGAAAGCAGGCTCGCCCGCCGCCGTGTGCCAGTGACCTTGCGTCAGCGCACTTTGCGCGACGAACGCGGCAAGCACCAAGGCGACAAAGGCCTGGCGCCAATCGCGCGATCTCAAAGCAAGGCGCAGCGAACGCGTGGACATCAACGTGAAGCCTATACGGGCGCATTCGCATCCCGCAACGACAAACTCGCCGCTCGTTCAACCGCACACGCCGTCTCGGGCAAATTCAAGACATCGGCGCTTGGGTTAACCACCACCCAATACGCCGCACACTAGGTCACACAACCGTCATGCGAAAGAAGAGGACATGCCCAGCACCAGCCGCCTCTTCAGCGATGCGAAATCGGAGCCGCACCACACGCGTCCCCGAGTTGCACCGAAGACGCGCCCCATGCTTCATGGGCCGCAACAAGCCATTGGTCGAGCATGCCGTCATCTGCCGTCAAAGCGCGCCCCGTGAAGCCGCGCAACGCCGCTTCGCTAGTACTCGTACGCCGCAAGAACGGCGTCACCCGAATCTTGATGGGCAAGCGCCCCGCGAAAGCGGTCTTTCCTGAGTTCTACGTTTTCCCTGGCGGCCGCGTGGACAAGGCCGACGCCGCTGTCGCACCGGCAACGCATCTGAGCGCGCACACGCTCGCCGATTTGCAGGAGCGTGGCGGTTGCACGCCGGTGCTCGCGCGGGCCTGCGCCACAGCGGCCATCCGCGAGACGTTTGAGGAAACAGGCCTCATCCTCGCCGCCCCCGGCGATACGGAGACGCATGACGGTCCGTGGGCGCACTTCAAGAGCCTGGGTCTCGCCCCCGCGCACGATCGCCTGAAATTCCTCGGCCGCGCGATCACGCCGACATCGGCGCCGCGGCGCTTCCACGCCCGCTTCTTCGTCGCGGACGCCGAGGCGCTGCAAGGCGAACTCAAAGGCAACGGCGAACTCCTGGAACTCGACTGGTATCCGCTCGAAGACGCGCTGCGTCTGCCCGCGGTCGACGTCACGCATTTCGTCCTGAACGAACTCCTAGCGGCGGAGCGCGGCATCACGCGCGAGGCGCCCTTCTTCCGCTACCGCCGGAACCGCCCGCTGGCGAAAGCCGCTGATGCCTGAGGCGTTCGACGCCTCGACCCTGAAACCGCGCGAATGGCGCCTTAGTCTTGGCGCCGTCTATGCCTGCATCTTCGCGAACGGCATCGGCATGGGCCTGTCGTTGCCGCTGCTGTCGCTCATCCTCGAGAGGAACGGCATCTCGGCGACGGTGAACGGCGCCAACGCCACCTTCGGCGCGTTCGCGATGCTTGTGTTCACGCCGTTCATCCCGGCGATCGCCGCGCGCATCGGCACGGTGCGGTTCTTGATCGCCTGCTATGTCGTCGCCGCCGCGTCGCTGCTCGCATTCCGCGCGACGAACGATCTCGCGCTTTGGTTCGTCCTGCGCTTCACGCTGAACTGCGCGCTGCAAGGTCTGTTTCTCGTCTCCGAGCTCTGGATCAACCAGATCGCGACGAACGCCACGCGCGGACGTCTCGTCGGGTTCTACGCCGCGCTCGTCTCTGCGGGCTTTGCGATCGGGCCGCTCATCATCCAAGTGCTCGGCACCACCGGATGGGCGCCATTCGTCACCGGCGCCGCGATGGTATTGCTTGCGATGATCCCGCTCGTCGTCGCGCGCCGCGTGGCGCCGCCCGTCGAACACGCCGAAGCGCGCGCCATGTTCGCCTTCGTCTGGCGTTCGCCCTCGGCCGCGATGGCGGGCCTCGCCTACGGCGCGATAGAGATCTGTCTGGCGAATTTTCTGACCGTCTATGCCGTGCGCCTGGGTTCGCCCGAAGCGAAAGCCACGCTGCTCCTTGCCGCTTGGGGTCTCGGCAACATGCTGCTGCAGCCGCCTTTGGGTTGGCTCGCCGACAAGGTCGACCGCAGGCTCGTGCTCCTCGCCTGCGGCCTCGTCGCGTTCGCCGGCACGCTGCTCCTGCCGGTGACGCAGGCCACGGGCTGGCCGGGCTTGGCGCTTGCCTTCGTCTGGGGCGGCTTCATCGCCGGCCTCTATTCGGTGGGCCTCGCCCACTTGGGCGCCAACTTCAGAGGCGGGAAACTCGCCGCCGCGAACGCCGCCTTCGCCATGCTCTATGCCGTCGGCACGCTGATCGGCCCGGGCCTCGGCGGCATCGGCATGGACCTCTGGAACCCCCACGGCCTCGGCGTCGTCATAGCGCTGATTTCAGCCGTTTTCGTGGCCGTCGTGGCCTGGCGCGCTGTCGCCTTCCCAAGACCCCGCAATCCGGCCCAGACGGCTTGACTTGAGGCCCTTCATCAGTAGGTTGTCCGGCTTTCCGAACGACCGCTCGCACGCTCGAAAATGGCGGTGCGGCCAAGGACCGAAACGATGGCGAAACCGACGACGATCAAGATCCGGCTCAACTCCTCCGCCGGCACCGGCCATTTCTACGTGGCCAAGAAGAATTCGCGCACGATGACGGACAAATTCAAGGTCAAGAAGTACGACCCTGTCGTCCGCAAGCATGTGGAATACGTGGAAGGCAAGATCAAATAGCTTCGGCCGCAAAGCCGTAATGCTCGAAGGGCGCCCTTGAGGCGCCCTTTTCGATTCCTAAGCGGCATCGGCAACGACACGATTGCGACCGTCGCGCTTGGCGCGGTAGAGCGCCTGGTCGGCCCGCTTCAACAGAGCATCGGCCGTGTCGCCCGACCCTTCGCTCGCCGTCACACCGACGGAGATCGTGACCGGCAACTGTCCCGGATCGGCCGAGATGCGGAACGGCGCGTCGGCCACTGCCTGGCGCAGGCGTTCGGCGACCATGTAGGCGAAGTTCAAATCCGTGTCCGGCATGACGACGACGAATTCCTCGCCGCCGTACCGGCAGGCGAGGTCGATGCCGCGCACGTTCGCCGAAATGCGGTTCGCGAATTCGCGCAGCACTTCGTCGCCCACGTCGTGGCCGTACGTGTCGTTGACCTGCTTGAAGAAGTCGATGTCGAGGATCAGGAACGACACCGGCTTGCCCATCGCGTTGGCGTTGGCGATGAGCGTGTTCAAATGGCGCGACATGTAGCGACGGTTGAAAAGACCCGTCAGCTGGTCCGTGATCGCCATTTCGAGGCTGAGCTGCAGCGAGTGGCGCAAACGGTCCGAGTAGCGCTTCCGGCGCAGCTGCGTCTGCACGCGCGCGACGAGCTCGCTGCGCTCGACGGGACGCATCAGATAGTCGGTCACGCCGATGTCGAGCGCGCGCACCAACCGCTTCACGTCGCCTTCATCGACGATCGCAAGGATCGGCGTCTGGCGCGTGGGCTCCAGGCTCCGCAACGTGGCGCAGAACCGCAAGCCGTCCTGGCGGTCGAGCGACAAGCTCGCGATGACGAGATCATAGTCCCCGCCCTTAGCGCGCACGGCCGCTTCCGTGGTCTGCGGCACGATCTCGACGTCGTGATCGCGGCCAAGCGTTTCGGCGATGCGCTGTGCGCTCTGGTCGCGGTCCTCGACGATGAGGATGCGACCGCGGCCCGGCTGTTCGGTGAGAATATTTTCGCTGCCCTCGACGAGACCCATCGTCTCGCCCGTCGCCTGACGCAGCCGCAACTCGTCAACCATCGTCTTCAGCCGCACGAGGCTGCGCACGCGCGCGAAAAGCGCGACATCGTTGACCGGCTTCGTCAGGAAGTCGTCGGCGCCAGCTTCAAGACCCTGCACGCGGTCCGACACCTGGTCGAGCGCCGTCACCATCACGACGGGCACGTGGGCGCTCGCCGGATTGCTCTTGATGCGGCGGCAAACCTCGAAGCCGTCCATGCCCGGCATCATCACGTCGAGCAGCACGATGTCCGGCTTCTCGGCCTCGATCACAGACAACGCTTCGGGGCCGGAGCCGGCCGTCACGACTTCGAAATACTCGGCGCCGAGCTTCGCTTCCAGAAGCTTGACGTTGGCGGGAATGTCGTCGACGACGAGAACGCGGGCGGTCATGAGTGAGGGGCCCCCGCTTAGGAAAGAAACCGGCGGATCGTCTCCAGGAAGTGCATCACCGATATCGGCTTCGAAATGTAAGCCTCGCACCCACCCTGGCGGATCTTTTCTTCGTCGCCCTTCATCGCGAACGCCGTGACGGCGATGACGGGGATCTTCTTCAGATTGTCGTCTTCCTTGAGCCACTTCGTGACTTCAAGCCCCGAAACCTCCGGCAGCTGGATGTCCATGAGAATGAGATCGGGCACGTGCTTGCGCGCAAGATCGAGCGCTTCCAGCCCGTCGCGCGTCTGGATCGTTTTATAGCCATGAGCGTCGAGCAGGTCGTGGAAGAGCTTCATGTTGAGCTCGTTGTCCTCCACGATCAGAACGGTCTTTGCTCTGGCGTCCATTTCCGTCTCCGGACGTGGCCCAATGGGCCTGGATTTAGTCATCGGATCGCCCGCGCCTGGCGCTGCGGTGCTGATTTTCGCGTCATAGTTGAACCGAATAATGTTAAATAAGCTTTGCGCGGCGCACCCAAGAAACCGGGTAAAGCGGCGCATCGGGAAGTATATCAGGGAACACGAACGCTCATGAAACGTGCGCTGGCCGAAGAAATCGCGCAACGCGCCCTTTCTTTCCTGGCCGCCCACCCGCAAGACCTTCACCGTTTCTTAACCGCCAGCGGACTTGAGTCCCAAAACCTGCTGGATCGGCGCGAGGACAAGACGATTCTGGCGGCCGTCTTGGGCTACGTCGCCGGCGTCGAATCGCTCGCCAAGACCTTTTCCGAAGATGAGGGACTGAAGCCCGGCGAACTGCTTCAGGCCTGCGCCGCCCTCGACCCGCACGGATCGAGCGCATGGTAGAACGCCTCCGCCTCGATCCCGCCCGCCCGCTCATCATCTGCGACGCCGACGAGGTGCTGGTGCAGTTCGTCGCCGGGCTGGAGCGCTTTCTCGAGCGCAACGCCTGCTATCTCGACCTGACCTCCTTCCGCATCCACGGCAACGTCAAGCACAAGGCAAGCGGCGAACCGGTCGCCGATGAGGCGGTGAGCGACCTCTTGAAGGCGTTCTTCGCCAGTGAAACGCGCCATCTCGACGCCGTGCCCGGCGCCGCCCGCGCGCTGGAGGACCTCGGCGCCCGCGCGCAAATCGTGATCCTGTCCAACCTGCCCGAAACCTCCCGTGAGGCGCGCATCGAAAACCTTGCGGACCACGGCATCCGCTATCCCGTCGTTGCCGGCAAAGGCCCCAAAGGCGAGATCGTCAAGCGCATGGTGGCCCCCGACCAGCGCGTCGTCTTCGTCGACGACCTGCCGCCGCACCTGTCCTCCGTCGCCGCCGAAACGCCGCACGTCCGACGCCTTCACTTCATCGCGGACAGGCGCCTTGCCAAGCTGATGCCGGCCTCGCCCGACGCACATCGGCGGATCGACGACTGGCCGACGGCGGCGCAGTGGATCGCCTCGGTCATCGACGGAACATGACATGCGCATCGGCGTCGACCTCGGCGGGACGAAGATCGAGATCGCGGCGCTGACGCCCGAGGGCGCCTTCGCGCACCGCGAGCGCCATCCTTCGCCCACCGGCGACTACGCGGCGACTGTGCGCGCGATCCGCGACCTCGTGGAGGCGATGGAGGCGAAGGTCGGCGCCTGCACCGTCGGCGTCGGCATTCCGGGAACGATCTCGCCCGCGAGCGGCCTCGTGAAGAACGCGAATTCGACTTGGCTGAACGGCCGTCCGCTCGAGCGCGACCTCGGAAGCGCGCTCAGCCGCGACGTCCGCATCGCCAACGACGCCAACTGCTTTGCCCTGTCCGAGGCGACGGACGGCGCGGGCAAAGGCAAGCGCGTCGTCTTCGGCGTCATCTTGGGAACGGGCGTCGGCGGCGGCATCGTGGTCGACGGCAAGGTGCTGACAGGCCTGAACGCCGTCGCCGGCGAATGGGGACACAATCCTCTGCCCTGGCCCGATGCCGACGAACGCCACGGCCCCGCCTGCTACTGCGGCAAGCATGGCTGCATCGAAACTTGGCTGTCGGGCCCTGCCCTGGCCGCGGCCTCTGCGCAAGACACCGGCCGCAACCTCGCCGCGCCCGAGATCGCCCGGCGCGCCGATGACGGCGACGCTCAGGCGCAAGCCGTGCTGGATCGTTACGAACGCCGGCTCGCCAAGGCGCTCGCGCATCTGATCAACATCCTCGACCCCGACGTGATCGTGCTGGGCGGCGGTTTATCCAACGTTGATCGTCTGTACACGAACGTTCAACCGTTCATCGCCCGCCACGCATTTTCGGACGCGATCGCGACGCCGATCCTCAAGAACCGCTGGGGCGATTCCG
>QKCS01000288.1 GCA_003246795.1 Alphaproteobacteria bacterium | reverse complement strand
AAAGATCGAGCCGTCCTTCTTCTGGCCAGCGACGACGCGGCCGATGCCGATGATGCGTTTCTCGCCGGTATCGAGATAACGGCGCACATAGCCGTCGTGTTCGGTGCGGAAGCGGGGCGGCATGAGCATCTTGACGTTCCGGCCGACGACTTCGGCCTCGGTAAAGCCGAAGAGATGCTCGGCCGCCGGATTGAAGGAGAGGACGATCCCCTTTGCGTCGATTGTGATGATGGCGTCGAGAGAGGTTTGTTCCATCGCGGACAGCAATGCCGCTCGTCGCTGCAGGTGCTCGGAACCGCCGCTCATGCGCACGGCCTTGGTGGCGCGTGCCAGAGAATGTCGCCGTACGTCACGATTGGACCCGTCTCGTGTGCAGACGTGCAAACTATGTCACGCCGCTCGGCGCGTATGCAATGTGGCAGGCGATCTCAGCGCCGCCTTAGGACGCTTCCGGCGGCAGGGTGAAGCTGTCCTGCAGGGTGCTGCCCAGGGCTAGGTTCGCGACGAAGGGGATGCCCATCGCGCGGGTGACGAGATTGCGGACGGCGAGGCCGAATTTGGTGCGGGGCGCGAAGGCGCCTGCGAATCGTTCCGCCGCGACCTGTTTCTTGGCGATGAAGGCATAGAGCGCTTTCTGATAGCGGGCGAAGGCCTTGCGGTGGTCGCCTTTGGCGCGCGCGAGTTCGCGGGCGAGCATATAGGCTTGGACCATCGCAAGGGCCGAGCCTTGCCCGGCAAGCAGCGACGGGCAGGACGCGGCGTCGCCGAGAAGGGCGACACGGTCCTTTGTCCAGTCGCGCATGCGGATCTGGCTCACGCGATCGACGTAGAGCGCGTCGGTTGCGTCCATGGCGGCCAGCATCTGTGGGCATTCCCAGCGCGCGTCTGCGAAGCGTTTGTGAATTTCTTGTTTCTGTGCGGCGACATCGTGCGGCGGCGCGCCGGGGCCTTGGTGCGTGTAGACGAAGAGAATCAGCGTGCGGTCGTCGCGCATGGCGAAGCGGGCGGCCTGGATGCCGGGTTCGCCGTACGTGACATAGACGAGCTCGTCGCGGGGGCGGTAGCCCTTCACCTCGAACGCCGCGGCCTTGTAGCCTAGATAGCGTTCGAACTTCGCCTGCTCGCCGAACGTCAGCGTGCGGACGGTCGAATGAAGACCGTCGGCGCCGACGACGAGATCGAAATCGCGGGGCGGCGCCTTGGCGAACGTCGCGCGGATCGATTTCTTCGCCGGCTTGAGCGCCGTTACGTGGTCGCCGAAGATCGTTTCGACCTTGCCTTCGATCGTGGCGTAGACGGCCGAGGCAAGGTCGCCACGCGGCAGGCTGACATAGCGTCCGCCCGTCGCCCGGCTGAAGATTTCGGCCGAGAAGCCGCCGGCGCGCCTGCCCTTCGCGTCGACGAGGCGCACTTCCTGCACGACATAGCCGCGGCGCATGAGTTCGGGGATCAGGCCCATGCGGTGGGCGACGTCGAAGCCCGTGCCCCAGAAGTCGATGATGTAACCGCCGGTGCGCAGCACGGGGGCGGACTCGACGAGCGTCGGCGTGAAACCGTTGAGGCGGAGCCAATACGCCAACGTCGGTCCGGCGATGCCGGCGCCCGAAATGAGAATGTTCATGTGCCAGCGTAGCAAACGCGGGCGCGGGCGCGCATGAATCCGATGTCACAGGCGCGGAACGGACGTGGTATTCATGCACTGTGAGTGCAAGGGATTTGCATCGATGGCACGCACACTGCCCGTGATCGACGTCGCGCCGCTGTTCGGGGGACAGCGCGATGCCCGGACGCGCGCCGCCAAGGCGATCGAGGCCGCGTGCCGGGACACCGGCTTCTTCTATGTCGCGGGGCACGGCGTTTCGGAAGCGACCGTCGCACGGCTCGACGCGGCGAGCCGTCGCTTCTTCGCGCTGCCGAACGAAGAGAAGACGACGATCGCGATGGCGCGCGCCGGTCGGGCGTGGCGCGGCTTCTTTCCGGTGGGCGGCGAACTGACCTCGGGCAAGCCGGACTTGAAGGAGGGCATCTATTTCGGCACGGAACTCGCCGCGAACGATCCGCGTGTGAAGGCGGGCGTGCCGATGCACGGCGCGAACCTTTGGCCGCGACGCGTGCCCGAGCTGCGCACGGCCGTGCTCGACTTCATGGATCACACGACGCGTGCGGGGCATGCCGTGATGCGCGGCATCGCGCTCAGCCTCGGTCTCGACGAGGGGTATTTCGCACGCACGTACACCGGCGATCCGACGATCCTGTTTCGCGTGTTCCACTATCCGCCGGCGCGGGCGATCGACGGCGAATGGGGCGTGGGCGAGCACACGGACTATGGGCTGCTGACCTTGTTGGCGCAGGACACATGCGGCGGGCTGCAGGTGAAGTCGCGCGATGGATGGATCGAGGCGCCGCCCGTTCCCGGCACGCTGGTCTGCAATATCGGGGACATGCTGGACCGGTTGACGGGCGGGTTCTATCGCTCGACCCCGCATCGCGTGCGCAACGTCAGCGGGCGCGGCCGGCTGTCGTTCCCGCTGTTCTTCGATCCGGCGTGGGACGCGGTGATCGAGCCGTTGCCCGATGCGCGCGCCGCAGACGACAGCCGTGAACGCTGGGACCGCGCGAACGTGCACGCGTTCACGGGCACGTACGGCGACTACCTCTTGGGCAAGGTCGGCAAGGTGTTCCCGGACCTGAAGCGCGACGTGCTCTGACTATTCGATGTCGCCGCGCGCCGCTGCGATGGTGGCCGTGACGAGGCAATCGGTCGAGTTGATCAGCGGCACGTTCAAATCTCCGGGCGCGAGGACGAGCGGCACTTCGGTGCAACCGGCGACGATCGCTTGTGCGCCCTTCGCGATGAGGTCGTCG
>QKCS01000322.1 GCA_003246795.1 Alphaproteobacteria bacterium | reverse complement strand
CTTCAGCGACAGATCGCGCGCGAGCAGCGCCTTCTGCACGCGCGACAGCGCGGCCGCGGCGTCCTTGTGCAGCACACATTCGCCGGCCGCGTAGCCAGGCACCGGCGCGCCCGTAAAATTGTTCGCCGTCGCGTAGCGCATGTCCTGCAAAACCGACGGATCGACGTCACGCAAGAAGACGAGCGATGCCGGCAACGGCGCACCCGCTGTCGCACAAGCGCAACACGCCAAGGCCGCCGCAACCGCCAGACTGTGCAGAACTCTCGTCATCATCCGGTCACACACCGCGCGAAACGGCGCACCTGCCGCGCCTGGGGTTTTGCTTCGTTCGCCGCCGAGTGTAAACGTCTGCGTACATCCCGCCCATGAGGAATGAGAACGATGCGGCACCGCCTTGCGACAGGCATCACGGTTCTGGGACTGGCGCTTCTCGCCATTCCGGCGCATGCGGCCCCCGCGTGTCACTTCCTCGAATGCCCTGAGGGCGACACGCAGGCGGCGCCCCCGGCGCCGATCCCGACCCGCACGACGCCCGCAGCAAAGCCTGCCGCGCGCCCCAAGCAGAGCGGCGAAATCTGCGACGACGCGGGCGATCTGCGCTATTGCGTGAGCTCGGTCCTGCCGCCGCAATTCGGTTTCAACTATCTGCCGAAGAACCTGTTCGACGGCAAATACGACACCGCCTGGGTGCCCGACACGGCGAAGTCCGTCGACGGCATCGGTGAGTCGCTGATCATCGACTTCGCACCCAACACGACGTTCCGCGGACTTCAGTTGTGGAACGGCTATCACAAGAACGAAAAGATCTTCGCGGCGAACAATCGCGTGCGCATGATCGAGATCACGCTGCCGAACGGCAAGCCGCAAATCTTCGAACTCGACGACGGTTCCACGCCGCAATCCTTCACCTTGCCCAAGGCCGTGAAGGTCGCGTGGATGAAGCTGCGCATCCTTTCCGTCTATGCCGGCACGAAATACCGCGACACGGCGCTGACCGAAGTCCGGGTCCTGCCGTGACGATCGCCCGCCGCGCGCTGTTGGCGGGCCTCGCCTGTTGCGCGACCTGCGGCGCCTCGCTCGGCCGCCTCGCCTTCGCGAAGTCGATCGACGAGATCGAAGGTTGCTTCCTGAAGGGCGCGGACGTCGACCTTGTGCTCGGCGCGCGCACGGGCGAGAACGAGAAGCTGAACATCACCCGCACAACGGGGTCGCGCGCGCTCGACCTCGCGCTCGACAAAGGCCTGCAGCGCCTGGCGAACACGTTCGGCATCGATCCCACGTTCGGCTTCTTCGAAGACAAGCAGCCCAACGCCTTTGCCGCGCCGGAATCGACCGACGAAAGCCGCACCGGCACGGTCCTCTTCGGCAAGAACCTGTTCGCCGAACTCCAGGCCGCCGATCCGTCCGGCGTGTCGGTCTTGGGCGTCGCCGCGCACGAATTCGCGCACATCTGGCAGTTTCACTCCGGCCACTACAAGAGAATCCGCGGCACCGGCCCCACCGTGAAGCGCGTCGAACTGAACGCCGACTTTCTCGCCGGCTACTATCTTGGCCTGCGCAAGACCGCGCACCCGAACGCCTCGCTCTGGATCTTCGGCGAGAAGCTTTGGGGCTTGGGCGACATGAACGTCTTCGCCCGCGACCATCACGGCACGCCGGAGGAACGCACCGAGGCGGCGGAGGCGGGTTTCAAGCTGTCCTTCGTCGAAAAGAAAGACGTCGCCTTCGCCAAGCAGGCCGGCATCGACTACGTCCAGCGCTATTAGGCCCGGCGCATCCGCGCGAACGCGACCGGCAGCGCGAAGCTCAACAGCATGAACAGCATGTTGAGCCGCACGTCGGTCCAGAAACCGTCTTGATCGCGCGCCGCGGCTTCTTCTTCGAGCCGGCGCGCGAGTCCGTCGAGTTCGGCCCGCGTCGATGAGCGAAGCAACTCCTGCAACTCCGGGATCGTCAGATCGGAGAGCCGCGGCGGCGACGGCGCCGCGCCCGGCGCCAACGAATAGGACCGCGATTGCATCCCGGCGGCCGGCGGCGGCTCTGGCGCGGCTTCCATCATCGCGTCGGTCGCAGCCGCGGTCTCGGCAGACTCGCCGAGGCCCAATTGTCGCTGCATCACGCTGGCGACCCGATCGGAGAACGAGCCCTCTTCCTTCGACTGCGCCATCAGCACCTGCACCGCTAAAGCGCCCGCGAAGGCCAGACCCAACAACACCACGACAAGCAAAACCGAACGCATGGTCCCCTCCGTCTGCGAACGGGGCGGAGTCTAGGCAAGCGTCCCCATGTGGCAAGGCACAATCCGCCGCAACATTTTCCGCGGGCCACGCGCGGGTGTAGACTTCCACACGCAGAAGGAGCGAGGAGGACCACCATGGATATGCCGAAACCGGGCCCCGAGCACGCCGCGCTGCAAATCTTCGCCGGCACCTGGGAGGGCCGCGAACGTATGCCGCCCTCACCGTGGGCGCCGACGGAAACCGTCGCCGACGGCCGCATCGTCAATCGCTCGTCATTGGGCGGCTTTGCGATCGTGCAAGACTACGCGCAGTCGAGCGACGGCGTCGCGCGCTATGAAGGTCACGGCGTCTTCACCTGGGACGCGGCGGCGAAGGAATACTGCCTCCATTGGTTCGACTCGATGGGCTCGCCCGCGAACGTCTTCCGCGGCACGCGCGACGGCGACACGTGGACGTTCGTCGCCCGCGACGCGCGAGGGCAGACGCGCGGTGTGTGGGCGTTCACCTCGCCCACCGCCTATCGTCACACGATGGAGATGTCGCCCGACGGCAAGACGTGGTCGCTGTTCATGGACGGCGCCTACCGCAAAGCGTGAATTCAGCGCCGGCGGAAGCTCATCGCCCGTTC
>QKCS01000190.1 GCA_003246795.1 Alphaproteobacteria bacterium | reverse complement strand
TGTTTCGAGGTGCTCGATCGGGCACGCAGCCGCGTGCGCATTCCGGTGTGGCACGACGACCAGCAAGGCACGGCGACGGTCTTGCTGGCGGGGTTGATCGCGGCGCTTGAGGTCGTCGGCAAGCCGCTCGACCGCGTCAAGCTTGTCCTGTTCGGCGCGGGCGCGGCAAACGTCGCGGCCTATCGCCTGCTGACGGCCTTCGGCGTCGACGCGCGCGCGATCGTCGTCTGCGACAGCGCCGGCATTCTGCATCCCGGGCGCGGCGACATCGAGGCGAACCAGGAACGCTTCGCCGACAAATGGCGGATTTGTCGCGAGAGCAACGGCGACGGCCGGCGCGGCGGACCTGAGAATGCGTTTTGCGACGCCGACGTCGCCGTCGCGTTCAGCCGTTCCGGACCCGACGTTTTGCGCCCCGAGTGGCTCGCCACGATGGCGCGCGATGCGGTGCTTTTCACGTGCGCCAATCCGACACCCGAGATTTGGCCCGAGGCCGCGCGCGCCGCCGGCGTGCGTATCGTGGCGACGGGACGCAGCGACTTCGCCAATCAGGTCAACAACGCGTTGGTTTTTCCCGGCATGTTCCGCGGGGTTCTCGACGTCCGCGCGCGGACGATCAGCGACACGATGGCCATCGCCGCGGCGAAGGAACTCGTCGCGGCCGCCCGCGACAACGGGCTCGGCGCGGAGCGCCTTCTGCCGCCGATCGACGATTGGCGTGTTGCGGCACGCATCGCGGCGGCCTGCGCTGCGGCGGCCGTCGCCGAGGGCCTAGCTGCGGCGCCGCTGACGCGCGAAGAGGCCCACCGTGCGGCGCTCGCAAAGATCGCCGAGGCGCGCGCGGCGGCGCAGATCGCGGACTAGCGTCGCCGCCTCAGGCGTTCTTCTGCTCGAGGCCCTTCATGGCGCCTTCGGCGCGCCAGTCTTCGAGCACTTTGACGAAGGCGATGGGGCCCGCGCCATAGAAGCCGTCTTGCTCGCTGCGTTCGGCGGGCTTGCCTTCGTTGTTGTAGTAGCCGGGGGTACATTCCTCGAGGAACCTGCGGCGCAGCATGGCGAGCTTCTTGATCGTCTGCACCCATTCCTCCTCGGCTTCGGGCGCGGCCTCGACCACGCGCACCTGGGCGTCGGCGCAGTGCTTCACGATGTAGGCGATGTGCACCGCCTGTTCGGCGAGCATGTGCGGGAAGTTCGCGGTGAAACCCGACTGCGCATTCGAGATGACAAAGCAGTTCGGAAAACCCCTCACGTGGAAGCCGTGGAAGGTTCGGATGCCTTTCGCCCATTTGTCGGAGAGCGTCTGACCGCCGCGGCCGTAGAGTTCGAAGCCCGAACGGCGCGTGTATCCTGTGCCGACTTCGAAACCGGTCGCGTAGACGAGGCAGTCGAGCTTGTACGCCTTGCCGTTGGCGATGACGCCGGTTTCGGTGATGCGCTCGACGCCACGGCCCTGCGTATCCACAAGGGTGACGTTGGGGCGGTTGAAGGTCTGCAGATACTCGTCGTGAAAGCACGGGCGTTTGCAGAACTGGCGGTAGTAAGGCTTCAGCGCTTCGGCGGTCGCCTTGTCCTTCACGACCTCGTCCACGCGGGCGCGGATCTGTTCCATCTTTTCGAAGTCGGCGAGTTCGACGAGCTGATCCGGCGTCATGCCTTCGACGCCGCCGTATTTCTTCGCGCCTTCGCCCAGCAGCAAATTGCGGATGATTTCGGTCCAGCCGTCGTTGACCAGGTCCTCCGGCTGAAAGCCGCCGGACAGCAGAATGTTGAAATTGTCCATGCGCCGCTTCTGCCAACCGGGGGTCAGGCCCTTCGCCCAATCCGGATCGGTCGGGCGATTGTTGCGCACGTCGATGGACGACGGCGTGCGCTGAAACACGTAGAGATGCTTCGCGCCTGCGCCCAAATGGGGGACGCATTGCACGGCGGTCGCGCCCGTGCCGATGATGCCGACGACCTTGTCCTTCAGCTTCGAGAGGTTCCCGTTCGCGTCCCCGCCCGTGTAGTCGTAGTCCCAGCGGCTGGTGTGGAACGAATGGCCTTTAAAGCTCTCGACGCCCGGGATGCCGGGCAGCTTCGGCTTGTGCAGCGGGCCTGACGCCAGACAGACGAAGCGCGCCTTGATCGCGTCGCCACGGTTCGTGTGCACGATCCAACGGGCCGACGCTTCGTCCCAGCGCATCTCGTCGATCTCGGTCTGGAACAGCGCGTCCTTGTAGAGATCGTAGCGGCGGCCGATGGCGCGCGAGTGTTCCAGGATCTCCGGTGCCCGCGCATACTTCTCGACCGGCATGTAGCCGACCTCTTCGAGCAGCGGGAGGTAGATGTAGGATTCGATATCGCAGGCCGCGCCCGGGTACCGGTTCCAATACCAAGTGCCGCCGAAGTCGCCGCCCTTCTCGATGATGCGCACGCGATCGACGCCAGCCTCCTTCAGACGCGCCGCCGTCAACAGACCGCCGAAGCCGCCGCCGACCACGACGACGTCAACCTCGTCGGCGAGGGCTGCGCGCGTGATCGGCGCGACGTAGGGATCGTCGAGGTAGTGCACGAATTTGTCTTTGATCTCCACGTACTGTGCATTGCCGTCGGCGCGCAGGCGGCGGTCGCGTTCGGCGCGGTATTTGTCGCGCAAGGCGTCGGGATCGAAGGCGAGATCGGGTTTTGCAGACATCGGTCACTCTTCGTTTTGGAATGGCGAGATAGCGCCAGTGTGACCCGTTTTGCCACATTGGGCAAAGGGACGCGTGCTGCGGTTCCAAGGGAGAAGGCAATGTCGGCAGCTTGCGCCCCGCAGCCGCAGCCGCGATCATAGAATAGGGTCCGCGATACCGATCGTTGGGGAGAGCGATGGCGCACGACGACTTCAT
>QKCS01000170.1 GCA_003246795.1 Alphaproteobacteria bacterium | reverse complement strand
AGGCGCACGGCGAGAAGAACCAGGAGCGAGTAGGCGCCGGCAAAGAGATCGTCGAGCATGACGCCCGCGCCGCCTTCTAGTTCGCCGTCCGCCCAACTCGCAGGCCACGGCTTCAACGTGTCGAACAAGCGAAACACGAAATAGGCGACGGCGTATCCGGTGATCGTCATGGGCACGACGCTCAGCGCCAGCCATTGCGCGGCCACTTCGTCGATGACGATCTCCGGCGGGTCGTCGCGGCCCGTTGCTTTGACGTAGCGCTCCGCCGCGAGCCATCCGACGACCGACGCGACGGCCGCGCCGATCAAGAGCGCAATCCAGCCTCCGGCCATCGCCAGCAGCCAACCGAACGGCAGAGCGGCGAGCGCGCCCCAGCTTCCGGGCGCGACCGGCAACAGCCCGACACCGCCGAATGTTACAAGCGCCGTCATTGGCTCGCGTAGACTGCGGCCTTCGGGCAGCCGTGCGATGCGCATCGGTGTGATCACGGCAAGCGCACCGTCGCAACGGCCTGGGCGGCGATGCCTTCGCCGCGGCCCGTGAAACCCAGCCCCTCCGTCGTTGTCGCCTTCACGCTGACGCGCGCGCGGTCGAGCGAAAGCAGCTCGGCAATGCGTGCCGCCATCGCCTCGCGGTGCGGCGCGATCTTCGGGCGCTCGCAGATCAGCGTCACGTCGACATGCTCGACGCGCCCGCCGCGATCCGCAATCAGCTTCGCCGCGTGTGCAACGAACACGTGCGACGCGGCGCCGCGCCAGCGTTGATCCGAAGGCGGAAAGTGTTGCCCGATATCGCCCAGCGCCGCGGCGCCGAGCAACGCGTCGGTGAGCGCATGCAGACCGACGTCCGCGTCGGAATGGCCGACAAGACTTTGGTCATGCGCGATGCGCACGCCGCAAAGCCAAACGTGATCGCCGGGACCGAGGCGATGGACGTCATAGCCGAAGCCGGTGCGCAGAGTGCCGGAACCCGCGAGCAACGCTTCGGCCATCACGAAGTCCTCGGCCGTCGTGAGCTTCGCATTGCGCCGCGATCCCGCGACGGCAACGACGTTGAGCCCGGCATGTTCCGCAATCGATGCGTCATCGGTGAACGTCGTATCACGCGCTGTGCGATGCGCGGCGAGAATCTTCGCGAAGCGGAATCCTTGCGGCGTTTGCGCAAGGCCGATCCCGTCACGCGGCAACGTCCCTTCGACGTGCGCGCCGCGCAAACGTTTGAGTGTGTCGGCCGCTGGAAGAACGGGAAGGGCGCCATCGGCATGATCGAGCGCATCGATTGTCGCTTCGATGAGTTCCGGCGAGACGAGCGGCCGCGCCGCATCATGGATCAAGACGAGCGCCGGTCGATCAGGCGCAAGCGCCTCGAGTCCCAATCGAACCGACTCCTGTCGGGTCGCGCCGCCGATGATCGGCGACGGCAGCGACAGGCCAGCCACCGCAGCATGGTAATCGGTGCGGTGATCGGGATCGATAACCACATGAACCCGATTCACCCGCGCGCTTGCCGCGAACGCTTCGATCGAGCGGCGCAGCACCGGCTGGCCGGCGAGCACGCGGTATTGTTTCGGCGGGCCCTCGCCGGCGCGCGTGCCTTGTCCGGCGGCGACGAGAAGGGCAACGCAATGCGGGTGGTCGGTCATGACTGAGAAGGGCTTTTACCTTCCCCCAAAATCAAGGGATGGTGAATGCTGCAGGTGCGAAATGTTCCTTGCTTCGTGCAAGCCCAACACCTAATCTGACTGGAATTTATGCATTGAACAAGTTGCACAGAATATGAGCAACCCGCTCGGCTTGCGAGAGAGGCATCCCGTGGCGCTCGCCCCGATGGCTGGGGTGACCGATGCGCCCTTCCGCGCGGCGGTGCGGCGGTTCGGCGCCGCGCTGGTCTACTCCGAAATGGTGGCGAGCGCGGAGCTTCTGCGTGACCGCCGCAGCGCAACGCTCCGCCTCAAGGCCGATCGCGCTGAAGGTCCCGTCGCGATCCAGCTTGCGGGGCGCGACCCTGCCGCCCTCGCGGAAGCCGCCCGCATCGCGGAAGCGGAGGGCGCCGTGCTCATCGACATCAACATGGGCTGTCCGGCGAAAAAGGTCGTCGGCGGACTGTGCGGGTCGGCTTTGATGCGCGAGCCCGACTTGGCGAGCACGCTCGTACGCGCGGTCGTCGGTGCGGTGACATTGCCAGTCACGGTCAAGATGCGCTTGGGCTGGAGCGACGACGACCGCAACGCCCCCGCGCTCGCCAAGCGGCTGGAGGCCGACGGCGCACGCGCAATCTCCGTTCACGGTCGAACGCGCGCGCAGTTCTATGACGGCCGCGCCGATTGGCAATTCATCGGCGAAGTGAAGGCGGCGGTTTCGGTTCCGGTGTTCGCGAACGGCGACGTTGTCTCGCCCGAAGATGCGGTTGGAATCCTCGACGTTTCGGGAGCCGACGGCGTGATGATCGGGCGCGGGAGTTTTGGGCGACCGTGGATCGTTGCGCAGATGCAGGCCGCGGTCGACGGCAAGCGGGTGCCGCACGATCCTCCGGACACAGACAAGTGGCGCGCCGCGCTGGACCAATACCGCGCATCGCTCGCGCATTACGGAGTCGCGCTCGGCCGCCGCGTCGTACGCAAGCATCTGGGCTGGTACGCAGAGGCGATGGGAAACCGCGTCGTGCGCGCCGAACTCGTGCGTGCCGAGGATCCCGAGCCGACGCTCGTACGGCTTGCCGAAGGCGCGCTTGCGGAGGCGGCATGACGGCACGGGCCCGCAGCAGATCCAGAGAGGAGCTGACGACGCCGCCGCCGATCGTCACGGACGCGCTGCTGGCCGCCGTGCCGCATCCGCTGGTCGGCGTCGACGGCAAGGGCATGATCGTCTTCGCCAACCCGCCGGCGGAGCAGTTTCTTGACATGAGTGCGTCGATGCTCAAGCGGCAATCGCTGCCCGGCATGCTGCCGTTCGGAAGTCCGGTCCTCGCTCTGATCGATCAAGTCCGCGATCACGGCGCGACGGTTAGCGAATACGGCATCGACATCGCGACGCCCCGCCTGAGCCCGCGCGCCGTAGACGTCCACCTGTCGCCCATCAGCGATCTGCCCGGTGGCGTCCTGATCATGTTTCAGGAGCGTTCGATCGCGCAGAAGATGGATCGCCAGCTGACGCAGCGCCACGCCACGCGCTCGGTGACCAGCATGGCCGCGATCCTGGCGCACGAGATCAAGAACCCGCTCGCCGGCATTCGCGGCGCGGCCCAGCTCATCGAACAGAACGCGTCGGAACCCGATCGCGTGTTGACGCGTCTCATCTGCGAAGAGACCGACCGCATCCGCAAACTCGTCGATCGCATGGAGGTCTTCACCGACGGCCGTCCGCTCGACAGCAAGGCGGTGAACATCCATGAAGTTCTTGAGCATGTGAAGAACTTGGCGAAGTCCGGCTTCGCGCGTGACGTCTCCTTCACTGAAGACTATGACCCGTCGCTGCCGCCGGTGACGGGCGAGAAGGATCGTCTGATCCAGGTGTTCTTGAACCTCGTGAAGAACGCGGCCGACGCCGTCGCCGGCCGGAGTGACGGCGAAATCGTGCTGCAGACCGCCTACAGGCCGGGCGTCCACCTGACGGTCGGCGGGTCGCGCGATCGTCTGGCGCTCCCGCTCGAAGTCAGCGTCCGCGACAACGGGCCGGGCATCCCCGCCGACGTCCAATCGACCATGTTCGAGCCCTTCGTCACGTCGAAACCGAAAGGACAGGGGCTCGGCCTGGCGATCGTAGCGAAGATCGTCGGCGATCACGGCGGCACGATCGAATGTGAATCCGAACCGCGACGGACGGTGCTTCGCGTCCGCTTGCCGATGCATCGTCAGTAGGAGGGTCCGCAGTTGAATTCCGGAACGATCATTGTCGCCGACGATGACGCCGCCATCAGAACGGTACTGAACCAAGCCTTGGGGCGCGCGGGGTATTTGGTGCGCACGACGGGGAATGCGGCCACGCTTTGGCGCTGGGCGTCGGCGGGGGAGGGCGACTTGATCATCACCGACGTGATCATGCCGGACGAAAACGCCTTCGAACTGCTGCCGCGACTGAAGAAATTGCGCCCCGATCTGCCGATCATCGTGATGAGCGCGCAAAACACCTTGATGACCGCCATCACCGCAGCCAAGCGCGGCGCTTATGAATATTTGCCGAAGCCGTTCGACTTGAACGAGCTGACGGGCCTCGTGCAGCGCGCGCTCCAGGCGAAGGGCGAAAAGCGCAGCCCGCTGCCCGACCTGACGCGCGAAGACGATTTGCCCCTTATCGGCCGCTCGCCCGCAATGCAGGACATCTACCGCGTGATTGCGCGCCTCATGCAGGCCGATCTGACCGTCATGATCACGGGCGAATCCGGCACCGGCAAGGAACTCGTCGCCCGCGCGCTGCACGACTACGGAAAGCGCCGCAACGGACCTTTCGTCGCCGTCAATATGGCCGCGATCCCGCGCGAGCTGATCGAAAGCGAGTTGTTCGGCCACGAACGCGGTGCCTTCACCGGCGCCAACGCACGTGGCATCGGCAAGTTTGAGCAGGCCGAGGGCGGTACGCTGTTCCTGGACGAAATCGGCGACATGCCGCTCGAAGCCCAAACGCGTCTGCTTCGAGTGCTTCAAGAAGGCGAGTACACGCCCGTCGGCGGACGGCAGGCGATCAAGGCGAACGTCCGCATCATCGCCGCCACCCATCGCGACTTGCGCCAGCTCATCCATCAAGGGCTCTTCCGCGAGGATCTGTTCTTCCGGCTGAACGTGGTGCCGATGCGCCTGCCGCCGCTGCGCGAACGGCTCGAGGACATTCCGGACCTCGTGCGCCATTTCCTAGCGCAGGCGGAGCGCAACGGCATGCCGCGCAAGTCTGTCGATCAAGCCGCGTTCGACGTGATGAAGCGTCACCGCTGGCCGGGCAACGTGCGCGAACTCGAAAACCTCGTGCGCCGCCTCGTGGCGCTTTACATCGACCCGGTAATCACGGCCGAGACGGTCGAGAACGAATTGCGCGAGCCGTTAACCACCGCTGCGCAACCGACGGAAGAGGTCGATCTGTCTTTGACGGCCGTCGTCGAGAAGTACCTGACCCGACACTTTGCGGAGCTGAATGGGCGGCTGCCGCAGCCCGGCCTTTACGATCGCGTGTTGCGCGACGTCGAACGTCCGTTGATCTCGATGTGCCTCGGGGCGACCCGCGGCAACCAAATCAAGGCGGCGGAAATCTTGGGGGTTAACCGAAATACGCTTCGGGCGAAGATTCGAAGCCTTGACATTCCCGTATTGCGCGGGTTCAAGTGATGTAACAGCGCAACGAAATTCGGCAACACTGTAATCATTTGGGGACAGAGCGGCCCGAATAACACGGGTCTGTTGCCAGTTTTCAGCGTTGCAGATTTCCCACGGAGATAGGTCGAGCTGGGAGCATGACCGCTTCGGTGACACCCGAACCAGGACAAGACTGGCTCCAGCGCAATCTGTTCTGGGTCGCGCGAACGTCGTGGCCGTCCTACTTGCTGGTCGCACTGTCGCTCGTGGCGGTCCTCGCGACGTACCTGATCCTAACGAACACCACGGCGATCGAACCGACGCCGGACGTACGGTTGTATTTGACGGTCATCGATGCGCTGCTGTTGATGGCGCTCGCAGCGCTCGTCATTGGACGCCTCGTCCAAATGTGGTTCGCACGGCGGTCAGGATCAGCGGGCGCCAGACTGCATGGCCGGTTAGTTACGATTTTCAGTTTGATTGCGGTGGTGCCAGTCGTCCTGACGGCCGGCGCGGCATCGATCACGATCAACCTTGCAATGGAAGCGTGGTTCAGCGGCGGCGTGCGATCCGCTGTCGATAATTCGGTGGCCGTGTCCAGGGCCTATTTTGAGGAGCAGTCGGACAAACTCAAGAACGAGCTGCTTTTCGCCGCGGCAAACTTGAACACGCTCACGCCGCTCGACGTCGCGGTGGGGCGGCTGAAGGACTACTCTGAAGCGCTTGCGAAGCGACTTTCCGCAAACGTGACCGTGTTCGGAGCGGACGGCGCTGAGCGGGCGTCGGCCAGCGGATCGTTTACCGCAACCGCGCGGGTCGACCGCCCCTCACCGGCGGAGATGGATCGTGCCCGCCTCGACACGTATGTTCGTACCGACGCTGACGGCAGCCAGCTTCGCGGCATCATAAGGTTGAGCGTGGTCGGAGAAGCGGGTTCGGAACTCTTCCTCGTCGTGGCGCGCGACGTCAATCCGAAGATCATCGAGTATCTACGGAACACTGAAAAAACCGTGAGAGACTACGACCAACTCGAAAGCGACCGCGACAGCGTTCAACAGACTTTCATCCTAATGTATGGCATCATCGCGTTCTTAATCCTCTTTGGCGCGATCTGGATCGGGCTCGGCGTCGCCAATCGCATCGTGACGCCGATAGGACGTTTGATTGGCGCGTCCGAGCGTGTGTCCGAGGGCGACCTCGGTGCCCGCGTGATGCTGGCGGACGACGACGACGAGTTGGCCTCACTCGGCAAGGCCTTCAACCGCATGACGGCGCAGTTGCAGAGCCAGCGCAACGAACTCGTCGAATCGCACCGCCAGGCCGAACAACGCCGGATATTTACCGAAGCCGTTTTGTCAGGTGTATCGGCCGGCGTCGTCGGCCTTGATGCGAAGGGTAGGGCGGACGTGGCGAATCGCTCGGCGCTGATGCTGTTGAGTGCGAACCGGCAGGACATCATCGGCCATGAGCTCGGCGCCGCCATTCCAGAGGTCGATACGTTGATCCGCGCGGCCGTGACTGCGCCCGAAGGGCGTGTGCAGGGTCAGATCGACGTTGTTCGCGACGGCAAGACGCGCAATCTGAGCGTGACCGTCACGCGCGAGCGCGCGAGCGACGACGAGCGCGGCTATGTCGTCACATTCGACGATATCACGGACTTGATCTCCGCCCAGCGCACCTCCGCGTGGGCCGACGTCGCCCGCCGCATCGCACACGAGATCAAGAACCCGCTGACGCCGATCCAGCTGTCGGCCGAACGTCTCCGCCGCAAGTACAAGAAAGAGATCGAAACGGATCCGGACATCTTCGAGCAGTGCACCCAGACGATCATTCGCCAGGTCGGCGACATCGGCCGCATGGTCGACGAGTTCTCCTCCTTCGCCCGTATGCCCCAGCCGGTGATGCGCGACGAAGACGTGAGCGAGTTGATCAAGCACGCCGTCTTCCTGCAGCGCGTCGCCCATCCACAGATCACTTTTGCGCTGCTCGCGCCCGACACGCCGGTGATGGTCGAGTGCGACGGGCGCCTGTTGAGCCAGGCGCTGACGAACGTGTTGAAGAACGCGGCCGAGGCCGTGCGGGCGCGCTTCGGCGTGGAGGGCGAGGAGGAACAACTCGCAGACGGTGGACGGATCGAAGTGCGGCTGGTTGAAGAACCGTCGCGGCTTTCGATCGAAGTCGTCGACAACGGTGTTGGGCTGCCATCGGAAGACCGCAACCGCCTCACGGAACCCTATGTGACGAAGCGGGTCAAAGGCACCGGCCTGGGTCTCGCGATCGTCAAGAAGATCATGGAAGACCACAAAGGCGCGCTCTCGCTCGAGGACGCGCCCAAGACCGACGAAACCGGCGCGGCGCGCGAAAGCGGCGCAATGGTCAGACTGACTTTCCCGCGCCCGGTGGGCGCGATCAAACTCGCAGGTGAATGAAAATGAGCAAGAACGGGCCCATGCAGCCGCTCGATATCCTCATCGTCGACGACGAAGCGGATATCCGTGAACTCGTCTCCGGCATTCTGAGCGACGAGGGCTACAACACCCGCACGGCGGGCGACAGCGACAGTGCGCTTCGGGAAATCCGAGCGCGCCGTCCCGCGCTCGTCATCCTCGACATCTGGCTCCAGGGCAGCCGCCTCGACGGTCTGCAGGTCTTGGACGAGATCAAGAAAGAGCATCCCGATTTGCCGGTCTTGGTGATCAGCGGCCACGGCAACATCGAGACGGCTGTCACTGCCATCAAGAAAGGCGCGTACGACTTCGTCGAGAAGCCCTTCAAAGCGGACCGCATCCTGCTGACGGTCGAGCGCGCCCTGGAGGCGCAACGTCTTCGAAAAGAGAACGAGTCACTGAAAGACCGCCTCTGGGACGACTTCGATCTCGTCGGACAAAGCCATGCGATCAGCCAGCTGCGCCAGTTGATCGACAAGATCGCCCCGACGAACAGTCGCGTGCTCATCACCGGCAGTCCGGGCTCGGGCAAGGAGGTCGTGGCGACGCTGTTGCACACGAAGTCGCGGCGCCAACGCAGCCCCTTCATCGCCATCAATTGCGCGACGATCGCGCCCGAACGCATGGAGATCGAGCTCTTCGGCGTCGAAGGCGCGGGCGAGGGCGGGCGCAAGGTCGGCCTCTTCGAACAGGCGCACGGCGGCACGCTCTTCCTCGACGAGATCGCGGACATGCCGCTCGAGACGCAGAGCAAGATCCTGCGCGTTCTCGTCGAACAGAACTTCCAGCGCGTGGGCGGCGGCCCGAAGGTGCAGGTCGACGTGCGCGTGATTTCGTCCTGCTCGGCCGACGCGCGCACCGAGATCGCGGACGGACGCCTGCGCGAGGACCTCTACCATCGCCTCAACGTCGTCGGCATTCGCGTGCCGCCGCTGATCGAGCGGCGCGAGGACATTCCGCTTCTCGTCGATCACTTCATGACGCGTATCTGCGCCGCGACGGGCCTTCAGCCGCGGAAGATCGGCGAAGATGCAATGGCCGCGCTTCAGGCGCACAATTGGCCGGGCAACGTCCGCCAGCTGCGCAACAACGTCGAGCGCTTGCTCATTCTCGCGGCGGACGATCCGGAAGGCACGATCACGGCGGATCTCTTGCCGACCGATGTCGGTTCGTCGACGCCCGCGGTGAGCCAAGGCGCGGGAAGCGAGCGCATCATCGCGCTGCCGCTCCGCGACGCGCGCGAAATGTTCGAGAAGGAGTATCTGCTGGCGCAGATCAACCGCTTCGGCGGCAACATCTCGCGCACGGCCGCGTTCATCGGCATGGAACGTTCCGCCCTTCACCGCAAGCTCAAGTCGCTCGGCATCAATACCGGCGGCCGCGGCGACGACATGATGGGCTGATGTCGCGCATTGCCTATGTGAACGGCCGCTATGTGCCGCATGCCGCCGCGCACGTGCACGTCGAGGACCGCGGCTTCCAGTTCGCCGACGCCGTCTACGAGGTGTGCGGCGTGCGCGACGGGCGCTTGATCGACGAAGAGCCGCATCTGGCGCGCCTCGATCGTTCGCTGCGTGAGCTCAAAATGAAGCGGCCGCTCGGCGACGCCGCGCTGCGTCACGTCATGCGCGAAACAGTCCGACGCAACCGCGTTCGCGAAGGCCTCGTCTATGTCCAGATCTCACGCGGCCAGGCCCGCCGCGACCACGCCTTTCCGCCGCCGGATACGAGACCGTCCCTCGTCGTGACGGCGCGGACGATCCCGGCCGCGCGCTACGACGCCTGGGCCGCAAAGGGCCTTGCCGTCATCACGCTGCCGGAGACGCGTTGGGCGCGCTGCGACATCAAATCGACGGCCCTTCTCGCCAACGTCTTGGCGAAGCAACAGGCGCGGGAGGCGCGCGCCTTCGAAGCCTGGTTCGTCGATCGCGACGGCTTCGTCACCGAGGGTGCGTCGACGTCGGCGTGGATCGTCGACGCGGAAGGCGTGCTCCGGAACCGGCCTCTAAGTCACGAAATCCTGCCCGGCATCACGCGCGGCGAGATCGTCCCGTTGTTCCGCCAACTGGGGATCGACTATCAGGAGCGCCCGTTCACCGTGGCCGAGGCGAAAGGCGCTCGCGAGGCGTTCTTGACGGCAGCCACGATCGGCGTCCTGCCGATTGTGACAATCGATGGTCAAAAAATAGGCAGTGGATCGCCGGGGCCCGTGGCGAGCGGATTGCGAAAAGCGTACTGGTCAACCCGCGAGTGAGGTAAATCGCGACGCTCGTCACGTTCTCGCGGACTTTCGGCCCTTGCCCGCCGGGCCAGGCTCGGCCATCTTCCCCTATGACTTGCATACGCCGCGTTTTGAGTCGCGCCGCGTCGTATGGGTGACACAGTCGCGGCTCATAAGTTGCCCCGTAACGGCAGCGACAAATGGGGCTCAACCCATGAGTGATCGACAGCAAAACCTACAGGACACGTTCCTCAACGCCTGTCGCAAGAACAAAGCCCCCCTGACCATCTTTCTGGTCAACGGGGTGAAGCTTCAGGGGATCATCACGTGGTTCGATAACTTCTGCGTGCTGCTGCGCCGCGACGGCCACTCGCAGCTGGTCTACAAGCACGCTATATCGACCGTGATGCCTTCGGTGCCGGTCCAATTGTTCGAGCAGGAAACGGACGTCGCCGCCGAAGCGCACTGATGCGGGCGACTTGATTTGAGAGAAACCTTCAACGGACATGGCGCCGGCGGGTGGGCCAATGGCTCGCGCCGGACGATCGTCGTGCATCCCTACCTGAAGCGTCCGGGCGACCGCATGTCGGCGCGCAGCCTCGACGCGCGCCTGGAGGAGGCGGCGGGTCTTGCGCACGCGATCGATCTCGAAGTCGTTGCGGCCGTTCCGGCACCCATCGCTGAGGTCCGCCCCGCGACGTTGATCGGCAAGGGCAAGGTCGACGAGCTCAAAGCGCTTTGTGCGGCCGAGAGCCCGGAACTCGTCATTTGCGACGGCCAGCTTTCGCCGGTCCAACAGCGCAATCTCGAGAGGGCGTGGGACACGAAAGTCCTGGACCGTACGGGCCTCATCTTGGAGATCTTCGGCGAACGCGCCCGC
>QKCS01000361.1 GCA_003246795.1 Alphaproteobacteria bacterium | reverse complement strand
CGGCGCTACGATCCGGCGCGGCGAATGGGTCGCCTGCTTCTTCGGCGCGGCGAATTACGACCCCGCGGTGTTTCCCGATCCCTACACGTTCAAGCTCGACCGGCCGAACGGGAACCGGCAGATGAGCCTGGGGCACGGCGTTCACCGCTGTCTCGGCGCGCCGCTCGCCCGGCTCGAGTCGGAACTGACCGTGCGCGAGCTCTTGCGCCGTTATGCGCGGATCGAACGCGGCGGCGACCAGGCGATATGGCAGGGCGTCAGCCTGCTCAATCACGGGCCGGAGCGAAACCCGGTCGTCTTCGTCCGCGCATCCTAGGAGACACGCCCATGCTTCCCATCGACGTCACCAAGACCGTGTTCGAGGCGTTCGGGCGCGGCGACATCGACGCGATCCTCACGCGGCTGCACGACAAGGTCGAGATCGAGTTCTACGGGCCGGAGGTCATTCCCTATGCGCGCCACTACAAGGGGCTGACGCAGGCGCGCACGTTCTTCGAGACGGTGCTGTCGTCGGTCGACATCCACCAGTTCGAACCGCAGGAGTTCATCTGCGAGCGCGACAAGGTTGTCGTCACGGGACATCTGCGCTTGACCGCGCGGCCCACGGGGCGGCCGATCGAATCCGATTTCGTCCACCTGATCACGGTCGCCGACGAGAAGTGGCTGCGCTTCCGCGACTTCATGAACACGGCCGTGGCGGCGGCGGCGTTCGGACCGGCTTAGGCTAGGCCGCCATCAGCGCCTTGACGTGCGCCACCGTGGAGTCGGCGAGCGCTTTCAGGTCGTAGCCGCCTTCCAAGGTGGAGACGACGCGGCCGGCGCAGCGGGCCTTCGCGATCTCGCACACCTTGGCCGTCGCCCAGGCGTAGTCGGCTTCGGTGAGGTTGAGGTTGGCGAGCGGGTCGCGGCGATGGGCGTCGAAGCCCGCGCTGATCAACACGAAGTCCGGGTTGAAGGCGTCGAGCGCAGGCAGGATCGTGTTGTCCCAGGCTTGGCGGAACTCGTGGCCGCCGGCGCCGGGGTCCAAGGCCACGTTGTGGATGTTGTTGGTGCGGCCGCGTTCCTGCGGTCGGCCGGTACCGGGATAAAGCGGCATCTGATGCGAGGAGGCGAAGAAGAGATCGCCGTCTTCCTCGAACATCGCTTGCGTTCCGTTGCCGTGGTGGACGTCGAAGTCGACGACGGCGATGCGCTTCAACCCGTGGCGCGCGCGGGCGTGCAGCGCGCCGACCGCCACGTTGTTGAAGAGGCAGAAGCCCATCGCGCGCGTGGGCTCCGCATGGTGGCCGGGCGGGCGCACGGCGCAGAAGGCGTTGTCCACCTTGCCCGACATCACGCGATCGACGGCGGCGACGAGGGCGCCCGCCGCGCGCATGGCCGCTTCACCGGAGCCGGGCGAGACGTGCGTGTCGGGGTCGAGGTCGGCGTAGCCGCTTTCGGGGATCGCGCCCATCACGGCGTCGACGAAGAACGACGGATGCACGCGCGTCAGTTCTTCGCGCGCAGCGGGCGGCGCCTCTTCGCGCACGAGATACTGAAACGATTCGTCCTCGAGCGCGCGCAGGACGGCGCGCAGGCGATCGGACGACTCGGGGTGGCCCGGCGGCGTTTCGTGATACAAGCAGGCCGAATGCGTGAAGAGCGCGGTGGTCATGGCCACAGTTTCGGGCATCGCCCGCGCGCCTGCAAGGGATGAGGCCGGCATTGAAACGCCAAGTTCAAGCGAATGTACCCGCGCGCGAACACGACGGCCTGATCAGCGGGCTCATGTTCGACGGCAAAGGCGGGGCGCGCGCCGTCGATTGGGCGGAGGTGCGCGCGTGGACGCCCGAGGCCGGCGTGCTGTGGGTCCATCTCGACCGCACCAAGCCCGATGCCGACCGCTATCTGCGCCACGAAGCGGGGCTCGACCATGTGGTGGTCGACGCGCTGCTCGCGCCCGACACGCGGCCGCGCATGGTGCCGCAGGGACCCGGGTTGATCGTCAGTCTGCGCGGCGTGAACTTCAATCCGGGCGCGGATCCGGAGGACATGATCTCCGTCCGGCTTTGGATTCAGAAGGGGCGCATCATCACCTCGCGCGCGCGGCGGTCGATGGCGACGCAGGACGTGCAGGAGCGGCTCGCACGCGGTGCCGGACCCAAGGACGAGGTCGACTGTCTGTTCGAACTCGCGAAGGCGTTGCTCATGCGCGTCGGGCATCTGGTCGACGAGCTGTCGGACACGGTCGATGCGCTCGAAGAGCAGGTGATTTCGGGCGACACCAGCAAGGTGCGCGAAAAGCTGTCGGAGGCGCGCAGGCGTGCGATCGCGATCCGCCGGCATCTGGCGCCACAACGCGAAGCCTTGGCGCGGCTGCAGGGCGAGAAGCACGAGATGCTGGACGCGATCGACGCGACGCACTTCCGCGAACTCGCCGACGAGACGACGCGCTACGTCGAAGAGCTCGACACCGTGCGCGAACGAGCCAGCGTGGTGCAGGACGAGGTGTTGAACCGGCTGACCGAACGGCAGAACCGGAACTCATACGTGTTGACGGTAGTCGCTGCGATCATGCTGCCCTTGAGCTTTGTCACGTCGCTCTTCGGCGTGAGCATCGCGGGCATTCCGTTCGCCGAGGAACCGAACGCGTTCTGGGTCTTGATGTGGATCTTGGCCGTACTCGTCGTCGTCGAGATTGCGCTGTTCCGCTGGACGCGGTGGTTTTAGGTTCCGCGTAGTGTATGTGCCGGGGACAAAAGGAGCCCGATTTGTCCATATAGCATTGATCGCGAGGAGGGCCATGTGACGCGTATTGTTGCTTTGCTTCTGGCTATTCTCGGCGTGACGTTCGATGCCGCGAACGTGCGTCTTACCGGGTTTCTGACGCTCGGCTGCGGGGACAGCTATC
>QKCS01000178.1 GCA_003246795.1 Alphaproteobacteria bacterium | reverse complement strand
TTCTCGATCGTCTGTTTCATGAAGCCCACGGGCGTCGAGCGCAGCTGGCCCTTCTTGCCCAGGGTTTCGCGCTGGATCCGCCGCAACTCCTCGCGTCGCGTCGCGACGCTCTTCATGCGCGCGCCGAGCTTGTCGCCCGAGAGCATCGGGAACGCCAGCGTCAGGATCGTCGCAAACACGGCGACCGCCGCCAAGATCGAGACGACGAACTCCCGATCGAAGAGCATGTCGACAAATTTCATCATCGTATCGCCCTCCGCCTCAGTACTTGAAATCGATCATTTTCTTCATCACGAAGATGCCGACCGACATCCAAATGACGCAGCAAAGCAGCAGGAAGTTGCCGAACCGCTCGGTGAACAGCAGCGCGATGTAGTCCGGCGTCGTGAGGTAGACGAGCGTCATGACGACGATCGGCAGCGATCCGATGATGCCGTTCGGACGACAGCGCCTGGATCTTTCCGTGCAAACGCTTGCGATCGCGCAGCACGCCCGACAAATTGCCCAGCGCTTCCGACAGGTTGCCGCCCGTCTTCTGCTGAATGGTCAGCACGATCTGAAAGAAGTTCACCTCGGGGATCGGCATGCGTTCGTACATGCGCTTCAACCCATCCTCCAACGTCACACCCACCTTCAGGCCTTCGACGATCTGACGGAACTCCGGACCGACAGGTTCGGGGGACTCGTTAGAGATGATCTTCAGACACTCGTTCAGCGGCAGGCCAGCCTTCACGCCGCGCACGATAACGTCGATCGCATTCGCAAATTCCTTGGTGAACGCCTTCTTGCGGCGCTTGATCTTGAAGTTAAGGAACCAGCGCGGAAAACCGAACCCGACGGCGAAACCGATCCCTAGCGCGATGTACCAGGCGTACGCCATCATAACGAAGGCGAGCATAACGACTACGCCGATACCGATCGTGATGATGTGGAACATCCGCGGGTCTATGTTCCAATCGGCCTGTTCCAGCATCGAACCCAAAGTCGGTTTCGACTTGACTTCTTGGTTCTTGCGCTCGATCTCCTTGAGCGTTTCCTGAACTTGGCGTCGGCGCTTGGCACTGGAATCAGCAACGTTCTCGACGCCTTTGACGGCGGCGACACGACCGGTCGTGCCGCGCGAGACCCTAGCGACGCGTTTGTTCGCCGTGGAATTGCCGCCCGCACCCAAAAAAACATACGCAACGCCGCCAACGGCAATGGCAACCGTCAGCGAGATGCCGATGAGCATCAATGTCGTTTGGTCCATCGCGGCGTATGGAGCTTGTTCGCTCCACCTCCCTATTTTGCGGCCGCCGCTTCGAGCGCCTCGAGCAGCTCTCTCTCGCGATTGAAGTAGCGTGCGCGATCCCAAAACGCCGGCCGCGAAATCCCTGTTGAAACGTGACGTCCTCTGACCCGGCCGCTCTCGTCTTCGCCCGTGATTTCGTAGAGGAACAAATCCTGCGTGATGACGACGTCGCCCTCGAGACCGATGACCTCGGTGATATGCGTGATGCGGCGCGACCCGTCGCGAAGGCGCGCAGCCTGCACGATCACGTCGATGGCGCCCGTGACCATTTCGCGGATCGTCTTCGAAGGCAGATTGTAGCCGCCCATCGTGATCATGGATTCGACGCGCTGCAGCGCCTCGCGCGGGCTGTTGGCATGGAGTGTGCCCATCGAGCCATCATGGCCCGTGTTCATGGCTTGCAGAAGATCAAACGCCTCCGGTCCGCGAACCTCGCCCACAATAATACGTTCGGGGCGCATACGCAGACAGTTCTTCACGAGGTCACGCATCGTGATTTCGCCAGTGCCTTCAAGGTTGGGCGGGCGCGTTTCGAGACGAACGACGTGTGGCTGCTGCAGCTGAAGCTCGGCTGCGTCTTCGCAAGTGATGATGCGCTCGTCAATATCGATGAAAGCTGTCATCGTATTCAAGAGCGTCGTCTTGCCGGAACCGGTGCCGCCGGAGATCAGAACGTTACACCGGCAGTTGCCGATGACGTTGAGTACCGTGGCGCCTTCAGGCGAAATCGAGCCGAAGCGGACCAGATCCGCCATCTTCAACTTGTCTTTCTTGAACTTACGAATGGTCAGTGTCGGCCCGTCGATCGCGAGCGGTGGCGCGATCACGTTGACGCGCGAACCGTCGGGCAAACGCGCGTCGCATATCGGCGAAGACTCGTCGACGCGACGGCCAATCTGGCTAACGATGCGTTGGCAGATATTCATCAGCTGCGCGTTATCGCGGAAACGCACGTTCGTCAGCTGCACCTTGCCGCCGACTTCGATGAAGACGCGTTCAGCGCCGTTGACCATGATGTCGGCGATGTCGTCGCGCGCCAGCAGCGGTTCGAGTGGGCCGTAGCCCAGAACGTCGTTGCATATGTCCTGGAGCAGCTGTTCCTGCTCCGCGATCGACATCGTGACGTTCTTGATCGCGATGATTTCGTTGACGATATCGCGAATCTCTTCGCGAGCCGACTCGGCGTCGAGTTGCGCCAACTGCGCCAGATCGATCGTGTCGATCAGCGCGTTGAAGATCGTCGTCTTGACTTCGTAATACTGATCCGATCGCGACTCGATGGCGATCGGTGGCGGTACGGCCTTTTTTTCAGGCGCGGGACTCAAATTCGGCGCGGGCGGCGGAGCCGTAGGGATTGCGGCCTTAGGCGCAGCCACAGGGGCTGCGGCCTTGGGCACAGCCGCGGACGGCGCCGCAGGCTTTTGCCGCGGCGTCGTGTCACCGCCTCCCGTCGGTCGCTTGCCGAACATCGTCTATCAGGCCTTCTTCCGCTTCAAGAAGTCGAAGCTCAACATCCCAGCTGGCTTCGATTCAGCCCGCGGTTCACGGCCCGTCAGTTTCTGCGCCAGCTCGCGGAAGGCTTGCGCCGCGCGCGATTGCGCGTTGAGTTCGCCGACCATCTGGCCATTGTTGCTGGCCGTAGCGTAGGTTTGCGGATCGAACGGCAGCACCAGCGCGGGTTCCGCGCTCATCGCTTCCGCGAAGTCTTTGACCGGAATTTCCGGACGCCGCGGGATGCCGACTTGGTTGAGCACGAACGTCAGAGGCCGGTCGTTGGGACGCGCCTGATTCAAGAGGTCGTAGATGTTCTTGCCGTTCCGGAGGCTCGCCAGATCCGGCGTCGCCGTCACGACGATTTCATCGGCCGTCGTCAGAACCTGCTTCACCCACGGCGCCCAGACATGCGGCACGTCGACGACAACACAGGGAGACGCCTGGCGAACAACGTCGAGAACGGTTTCAACGGCCTCGGGCGGAAACGACGCTTCGCGGTCGAGTTGCGCTGGCGCCACAAAAAGGTTGAGCCGGTTCGTGTGCTTGACCAACAGGCGATCGAGAAGCACGTCGTCGAGCCGCTCGGGGCTGGCGAGCGCCTCGGCGATGCCCTGCGCCGTGTCCTCGTTGAAGTCGAGGCCGGTCGTGCCGAACGGTACATCGAGGTCGACGATCGTCGTCGAGATGTGGAGATCTTCCGCAATCGCCCACGCGGCGTTGTGCGCGATCGTCGACGAACCCGTGCCGCCGCGCGCGCCGACGAAGGCGAAAATCTTGCCAATCGGCGCCGTCGCCGGACCGTGGTAGAGCGAAGCGATCGCTTCGATCACCTGAAGCGGATTGAGCGGCGCGACCAGGTACTCGTTGACGCCCTGACGGATCATCTCGCGATAGAGCGAGATGTCATTCGAAGCGCCGATGACGATCACCTTCGTGCCCGGATCGCACACATGCGCCAGCTTTTCGAGCTCGCCCAGAATCGCGCCGCCCTGTTCGCGGGTTTCGACCATGATGACGTTGGGGGTCGACGAATCCTGGAAATATTCGACTGCGCCAAAGATTCCGCCCATGTGGACAGTCACGTGCGCCTTGGCGAGCCGGCGGTCCTGTCCAGCACGCTGAATGACCGCCCCCGTGTCCGGCGATTCGCAGAACGCGTGGATAGATATGCGCGGGACCGGACGGTCCTGCACCTCGGCGCCGAACGCCTGATCGTTGTTATCCGGAGCCTTGGATTTGCCCATCGGAAATGCTCCTAACCTTCAAATCCGTGATCACTGACCGACCGTGCTGACCTGCCCGCTGTCCGCCTTCGAATCGTCCATTGTCCGCGTGGGTTCGCCAGCACGGTACTTCTCGATAACCGTCGACCTACGCTCCGCGTCCGCGGGATCGCTCGCATGCGGTTCGACCAGATCGCGCGGATCGGCAACGATCGCGGCGAGGTTGTGCTGCGTCGAACAGCCAAACTCGGGCCACGGCGTATTGCGCGGCGAATAGCCGAGATTCTTGGACCAGTCTTGGCCGCAATCGGGCGCCGTCGCGGCATACGTAACGAAGCTCAGCGTGATCGGCGCGTTCGCATCGCTGCCTGCAGGTCTGTATGAGGAGAACTGCACCGACTCCTTGGGCGCACCGCTCGCCGCAAGCACGCGCTTCAGCCCGTCGAGCGCTGCCATCGCGGCCGCCTGGTTGGCCGTGCCGGTTGGCGCTGCGGCATTGAGCATCCCCTGACCACGCGTCTTCCACCGGGTGACGAACGCCCTCACCCGATCTTCCTCGCCTCGAGCAATGTTTTGCAGCCCTTCGTCGACTTGGATGACGAGTGTGGCAACCTGAGGCTCCACGACGATCGGGAAAGCCGCCTCGACGTCGACGGCCTGCGCCGGACCGTTCTCGACCGGTGACGTACAGCCGACGGCGGCGATGCCGACGAGACCCAAAGCAAGAAGGCAAACGAGACGGGACATGACGATCATCCTAAGCTTTCGGTAATTTCCAAATTCTTGCTTCTCGGCCCATCGACAGCGTTAGCGAACGATGAATCCGATCGGCCCCTTCAAGGATCCCTGTGCGGCCGGTTGGCCTTTCGAGCCATACACCGCGTTGAGCCGGCCCAAGAGAATGCTCTCGGCGTCGCTCGCAACCACGAACCCGTCAGTCGGCGAAGCCAAGTTCTTTGGCGATGTCGCCTCCACCAGATACGGCGTGACGATCACGACGAGTTCCGTTTCGCCTGACTGGAAGTCGCGGCTCCGAAACAGCGATCCGAGGATCGGTAGGTTCTTCAGGCCCGGAATCCCGTCTATGTTTTGCTTGAGCGACTGCTGTAGTAGACCGGCCATCACAATGCTGCCGCCCGACGGAAGTTCGACCGTCGTTTCCGCACGCCGCACGTTTAGGCCGGGGATCGTGATGCCGGGAATCGAAATCAGGTTGCCGTCACCGTCGAGCGAAAGCCCGCCTTGGGACACGAACGCGTTCTCACCTGTGATCTCGGACACTTCCGTCGAGATCCGCAGACTGATCCGCCCTTCCGAAAGAACGACCGGCGTAAAGCCGAGGCCGACGCCGAACGGCTTGAACTCGATCTGCACGTTGCCGTCGCGGTCACGCGCAACCGGGACAGGGAACTCGCCGCCCGCGAGGAACTTGGCCGACTCGCCGGACACCGCCGTGAGGTTCGGTTCGGCAAGCGTACGGATCAGACCCGACCGCTCGAAGGCCTTCATAACCGCCTCGACCGAATTATTCGCGTTCTCGATGTTGCCGAAGTTGAAAGCCTGCGACGTGGACAGCGCCTGACCCAACAGCGAGAACGGATTCGCGCTCGTCAACGAAACGGGAAACTTCTTCCCGACATCGAACGCCGCGGTGAAATCGACACCAAGCTGCTTCGCAAGCGTCCTCTGCATTTCCGCGACGCGCACGCGCACCATCACTTGGTCACCGCCCTTGATTCCGAGCCGATTGACGACCGAATCCGTCTTCAGCGTTTTGTCGGCGTCCGTTACGAACCGCATCGCGATCTGCTTTGCGGCTTCGGAGTCGCTGGCGTTTTTTACGGAACCCGTAATGACAACCCGATCGTTGACGTTCTCGACCTTCACATCCGACCCAGTGACGCTGCGCTCGATCAACCCCTTGAGGGCGTTCATATCGCGCTCGACCCGAATTTCGAGATTGAGCAACTGCTTACCGCTACCGGTGAAGAAAAAGGCGTTCGTGAGTCCGACCTTCATGCCGACGACGTAAATGCGACGCGGCGTCCGCACGACTGCGTCGACGATCTCCGGGTTCGACACGAGGACGTCCCGCGCGTCCTCCGGTAGTTCGATGATCGCACCCTTGTTCAGCGGTAGGTCGAGCTGCTGCGAACTCGGCCCCTGGCCGCCGGAGCGAATGCGAAGGGTTTGCACCGGCGCGGAACTCGCCGCAGCTTTCGTCTGGCCCATGCCAGCCATCGCCGGGAGCGGCGTCCCGACGGCGAGTGCGGCGATCGTCAGCAGGCGGACAAGCTTCATGGCTTCACCTTCACACTTCTCATTCGCTTGCGGTTGATGCGGTGGCTTCGCCAGGGATGCCATAACGCAGGACGGCGATGCCGTCGCCGTCGCCCATTCCGAATCCCTTGGCGTTCGTTTCGTCACTGTTCTGATCGGCTTGCGTGAGCGACCGCAGCGAGAGCGACAGGTCGCCCATCGCTTCGGCAAGCGCCAAGATCTCGGCTTGCTGCGAACTCAGCTCGAGCGTCGCTGTCTTGCCCACGATCGTCTTCGAATCGCCTTCCTCTTGCGAAGTCTGGTCGACCGCCAGGACGCGGATGTCGCGAAGAACGGTAACTGCCCGATACGAGGGAATGCCCTTGCTGTCCGACCCAAGCTTGCGGGTCATGATCACGTCGACACGATCGTTCGGCAGAATGAAGCCGCCCGCCCCGCGGTCAGCGGAGACTTTTACGCCGACCGCGCGCTTGCCCGGAGTCAACACCGCCGCCAAGAAGCCTGCCCCGTCCGCCTTGATGACCTTCTGCGACGTCACCGGCTCGCCCGTGGTCAGCGACATGCGCGCCACCGAACCTTCGATCGCGTCTTCGATCGCCTGAGGCTGGCTCTGCTTCGTGATGAAGCTCGGATCGAGCGCCGACTTCGGCCAACCGAGCCACTTCAGGTCGCCCGGCGCGATCTTCGAGCCCACTTCGATGCCCTTCGCCGCAACGAGAACGTCGGCCAACTCGACGCTCGGCGCCGCCGTCGCGTTCGTCTGACCGCCAAGAAGGCCGCGCGCCAACAACGCGGCGAGCGCCGCGGCGCCGACGGCCGCCACCAAGATCAAAATGCGCGTCATGTTCATGTCGATCTCTCCAAACCCGCCACTTCCCGTATTTTCCTGAAGTTTTAACGCCCAAGTCTCAAGCTATGGTTAATTCCGGCGGTATGGATTTAGCGACGCTAGGAATAGATGCGTTGTCGTCGCCAGATCGTCCGTCTGCGGACAATCAGTGCGCCGCGCCCATGAATAGCTGCGTCGCCGGAAGCACCGCGAGACCGCCCGCCGCGATGGCGACCCCATACGGGATGCCGGCGCCCGCGTTCGTCAGATGCTTTGTCCAAAAAAACTGCGGCGTGTAGCGCGCGGCGAACCGAACCGCGAGCAAAGCAGCCGCCAGCAAACCTCCTGCGAATGCCACGGCGAAGACAAAACTCCAGAACCAGGATGCGCCAATATAGAGCGCTACGGCGGCAAACAGCTTCGCGTCTCCGCCACCAATGATCCGCGCGGCGAACAACGCAACGCCGGCCGCCAGCGCGGCGAATCCCACGGCAACGTGAATGCCGATCTCCGCCCAATCGAGACCCGCGCTAACGGCAATGGGCGGAAAGAGGACAACGAGCGCGAGCGATATCCAATTCGGAATCGTTAGCGTTGCGACATCGTAAACCGCCGCTGCGATCATGGCCGCACCGACCAACGTCAAGAGCACCGGATCGAACATGGCTTCGTTGACTCCGCCGGTTTGGATCCCGCACACACACTAGTCTCGCAACGTAAGCGCAACCTTACGCGGGAATACAGCGCGGACAAAAAAACCGTCAGCCTCGTAACGCGAGGCTGACGGTTCTCTGAATCAGGCGGGAAAATCCCGCCGCGCACGCGTTCGCTACGATTAAGTAGCGAGCGCCGAAGCGATCGACTGGAACGTCGCGTCGACGGCGCCGCCGGCAAGGCCGACCGAGCCGATGATGACGACCGCGATCAACGCAGCAATCAGACCGTATTCGATCGCCGTCGCGCCGGCTTCGTCCTTCAGAAAGCGAGTCACAAAGCGGCTCATTGAGGCCTCCTTCAATTGACACCACTGCACCGTTTACCCAGACGGACTCTAACGATCCGCCCGTCTAAACAGCGCGAGCTTAGGGAGTGGCCACTAACGAGCTGTTAAATTGACAATTTCCGCGATGACTCTGGCACGCGTGGAATAGGAAAAGCATCGACGTCGTTAATTTCATCTTACTACGATTGAAGAAAATTTATTGAAGCGCGAATCGATTGACGCGGCGTCCATGCGAGAACGCAAGGGTTCAGACATCCTTAATCGCTTTGCGCGACCCTGCCTCCGAAACTGGGTCAGTTGCATCAACGAGGAAACCGATGATCGGCATCCGCAGGACACTTTTGGCGGCCGCAGCCAGCACGGCGTTCGTCGCGACGGCATTCGCTGGCGCGCCTGGCGAACAGACCGCGTATTTCAGCGTCCCCTATGACCAAAGCAAGGTTCTCTACGTAGACCAGCCAGTCAAGACGGTGATCGTGGGCAACCCGGCGATCGCCGATGCGCAACTCATCAATGATCATACGATCTACGTGATCGGACGGATGTTCGGAAACACGAACATCATCGCCATCGACGCCAACGGCTCCGAAGTCTCGAACACCCAAGTCACGGTCAACGGCGGAGAGTTCGCGCAGGTGACGCTCTATCGTGGGCCGAATGGCCAGCGCAACCTGGCCTGTTCGCCGCGCTGCGAACGCACGATCACCCAGGGCGACGCCGAAATGCAGGCGATATTCCAGGACAGCGACAAGAAGGTCGAGATCAGCTCGAAGTCGGCGCAACTCGCCAGTCCAAGATAGGCGAAGCGTCAACAAAAGTTTATTGGGCGGCCCGATCGAAAGATCGAGGCCGCCAAATTTTTCGGGCGTGCGTGTCAAAAGACGCGCGGGACAAGACGATAAGGAACCGCGGCCCTATAGCGCCCGTACGCCGCGTCTTCGTTGAGCAGACGTTCTTCAGCGTAGATGCGCGCCACCAGCGCCGCCCATGCGCCCGCATAGACAGCCACATTCCACAGCGAGGGCGCCGCAAGAAGAAAGCCGATGTGCGAAATAATATAGCCGGCGTACATCGGATGGCGCACCACGCTATAGAGGCCGTTCGACCGCACGCCGCGGTTGGCCGCGACAAGCCCGAAACTCTTCCACAGGCTCAGCTTCGCGCCCACATGAATGATGAGGCCGAAGACCATGAGGAAGGGGCCCAGCCCGCCAGCGACAGGCGCCCCGCCTTTGTCGATCAGAAGCACGAGCGTCGTCCCCACGGCGGCGACCAGCCAATCCCACCAGTTGGTCGATATCTGGTCCGTGCGCCGCCGGATCAAGAGCAGCACGACGACAAGCCCTTCAGTCGGAAGAATGAGCAACGGGGCCAGCTGTTCCAAGGTCAACCCGCCGGGCCACAAGCGAAGAAACAACGCGCCGTAGAGCACAACGACGACCACCTGCTCGGCCAGATCCAGATAGCGCCTTTGTTGTGAAGACATTGCAGCACCGATCCTGTGTTCACGAACGCCCAGGATGCCCCACCCGTGATTGAAACGGCGTTACATAGCGGACCGAAACTACCCGCTTTCTCATTTCCGAATCTTAAGGCCGTTCCGGTCCCGGAACCGCCCATGCAAAGGGGGGGCACCCGCCACCGCTCGCTGAACCGATCTGGCACGTTACGACTTGTTTGCCCAATCTGCGCGCCACCAGACCGATGCCGTGGTCAGACTACCCCGCACTTACATTACCCGCGCGGGGCGACGATCGTTGAGGGAAAACGAAAGCGGCCCGCCTTTTGTGGGCCAGCCGCGCCGCGGCGCACTTCTGTCCGCTACTGGCTTAGTCGCAAGTTCGACAAGTCTTGAGCGATCGCCTGGAACACCGCTTGCAGCTCCGCCGAAGATGGCGACTCGAAGTAGAGCGACGCGTTGCTTGCACAGTCTTCCATCAACGACTTCGCGCGCGACGAATTTTCTTCGAGCAGAATCGAATACACCCGAATACCCGCGCCTTTGATCCGGCTGCAGACTGTCCGCGTGCGGTCGTCCTGCTCCAGCGCCGCCGCGTTCGCGCTGGTCGTCCCAAGCGTTCCACGAACGAGGAAGTTGTACGCCGTGTACCTCGACCTGTGCCACGTGTTATTGTTGTCAATTGTGTTCAAGCCGTCGGTCAAGAAGATCATCGCCTTCTGCCAGTCTGGATCGTCGTAGTCGACGCCTTCCGTGTAGGGCGGCGTCGGCGACAACGTACGCCAACCCCATCCAGCACCGATCGCGATATGTGTGTAGCCTGTCGCAATCATGCCACTGACGTAGTTCTCCAATACGGCCTTGTTGTTCGTCAACGGTAGAATCTTCTGCATGTTGCAGTCGGTATTCGGCCCTGTTGTGCTCTGATTAACGTACTTCGACGCGCGCTTCAGACGCGTATCCTCGTTACCGCCACCACCGTCCGAAACATAGGTCGTGTATCCGCTATAGGCCGAGCTATCGGGACCGTCCGGTTCAAAGTAGGGTACCCACAAGCTGTCGGGATCGCTGGCGGACGGTGGATCATCTGTTTCCTCTAGACCATTCGGCCGTGCTTCCAAACAGCCCCCCCAACTTTTGTTGCTCATCGTCGCCCACACGGCGAAGGCATACATGTTGCTGTTGAAGTTCAGCCGCGCATTTGTCGATTGACCGTTCGTGTCCATCCAGCCGTTGTTCAGGAACATCGTCGTGTCGACCTTCACGGTCTGCGAGAACGGCACGAGCGACATCTTCAGATACGACGGTGCGCTCTGATCGCCGAACAGAATGCCGATGAGCTCGTTCGTCGCCGTCTTCAGCGCCTGGATCTTGCCGTTCGAACCCATTGATCCCGTATTATCGAGCACGAGCGAGATCTCGAGCCCCTTCGACTCACGCGTCACTTCAACATTCACCGAGACGTCCAGATACTGGATACCGAAGAGACCCATGAAGGTGGTATCCACGCGCGCCGTTCCCGACACTTTCACGATGTTGTTGTTCTCGCCACTGCTCGAGACATTGAGCGCTGTCACCGTACCCAACTCTTCGTCGGGATAATTGGCATAGAAGAACTTCTGTGCCTTGGCCGTCATATCGGCTTCCGTAAGACCGACTGAACCACCAACTGCCAAGGCCGCTGCGTCAAGCGCCTCGCCGAGCCGCATTTTTACAACTAACGCGCGAGTAAGGTCGATGGCCGAGCCCACGGCTGCCAGC
>QKCS01000219.1 GCA_003246795.1 Alphaproteobacteria bacterium | reverse complement strand
CGTCGACCGTGACATAGCCTTGCGTGTAGCCGATGGCGCGCAGGCCCGCGCGCACGGCGTCGCGCTTGTCGCGCGTGTCGCCCTTCGAGAGGTACGGGTAGCGAAACCAGGTGCGGAAGTTCGGCAGCGTCCGCAGCGTGCGATCGGCGTCGGCGACGTCCGCAAGGAACTCGTCCGCCGACAATTTGCGCAGGTTGGGATGATTGGCCGTGTGGTTGGCGATGACGTGGCCGGCCCGCGCGTAGGCAAGCAGACGCGCCTTTCCTTCATCAGACAGGACTCGGGGGACGGCGAAGAAGGCGACTTGCTCTACGTCCGCCGCCTTCAGTGCAGCGATGAGGCGCTGCGCGCGTTCCGGGCCTGTCATGATCGCGCTGTCGCGGCGCGGGGCGTCGTCGAAGGTGAGCGCGATCTCGCGCGCCTGCGCGGCTCCGAAGACGGCGAAGATCAGAAACGCCAGAGTCGCGCGAATGAATTTGTGTGAGGTCAAGGTTCGTCTGAACTCTTGTTCATGCCTCAGTCGGCGCCCAGATCGTCGATGAACGCGGCTTCGTCAGAGAAGCGCTGATCGATGTTCAAGTGCTCGCAGGTGATGCGACGAACGACCGTTCGGACGTCGTTACGTGTCCAGCCTGGTTTTGAAGGGCGCCAAGCCCTGGGCAAGTCGATGGCCAGGTGTTCCGTTAGTTGCCCGACGGTCTTCTCATTCTCGGCGAAATGCAGCCGCCAGTGCGCCGTGGCGCGCAGCGATAGCCAGGTAGCGGCAACGGCAGCGACAAGAGCGGCCATAAGATTGTACTCAGGCGCCACGACAAATGCGGTCGCGGCACTGCCGATGACGAAGGTAACGATGAGACGGGAAACTTCGGCCGATCTATGAAGCGATGGCCACTCGTCACTCCCGACCGCTTGAGATAAACGTGACCACAGCTTTTGTCGCTGTTCGATAGGAATGAGTGTTTCCAATGGGGTCGCGGGTCTGATGCTTGAACGCTCGACGCCGAGCACGTCCTGAGCGGTCAGTCGTAGGCGATGGAACGCCCGCTGTGTGCAGCACGCGCTGGCGTCCGAATGCTCGACTTGCGAGTAGATGTAGTCGATCGCATCGCGCACCGTGACGCTGCTTTGCGCAGCGTCATCGGAGATCTCAATATTGAAGGCTCTTTCGAAAGCCATCACCAATTCGACCGTGTCGAGACCCATCACACGGTCCTCTTCGCGCGGTCTTTTTCGTTGGCGCCCTTGATCATGTCGCGAATTGCCGCCCATTCTTGGTCGCCGAGTTTCGAGAGCTGGGAGAAGTTGCCGCCGCCCGCGAGAAACGAGGCGCCGTCGATGGCGATTGTTTCGCCCGTCATGTAGTCGCAGCCGTCGGCCATCAGGAACGTCGCGAGGTTGCGGAGTTCGTGCATCTGGCCGACGCGACCCATCGGATTGTTCTGGGCGCTGCTGTCCTGCTCAGAGCCCATGGTGCCGGAGCGGATGGAGCCCGGGTTCAGGCGCTCCCATGCGCCCTTGGTCGGGAAAGGGCCGGGGGCAATGGCGTTCAGGCGAATGCCGTAGGGCGCCCACTCGACGGCGAGCGACTTCGTCATGACGTTGAGGCCCGCCTTCGACATGGCCGACGGCACCGTGAACGGGCCCCCGTTCCACACCCAAGTCGTCAGGATCGAAATCACGTTCGCCTTGTGCTTGGCTTCGATCCAGCGCTTGCCGGCGGCGAGCGTCACGAAGAATGTGCCGTGGAAAACGATGTTGGCGATGGCGTTGAAACCGTTGGGCGACAGGTCCTTCGTGCGGCTGATGAAGTTGCCGGCGGCGTTGTTGACGAGCCCGTCGAGGGGGCCCTCATTGAAGATGCGCGTCATCATGTCGTCGACGGCGTCCGGCACGCGGATGTCGCATTCGAGCGCGGTGACTTTCGCGTTGTGCGCTTTCGCCAACTCCTCCGCCGTCTCCTTCACGACGGGGCCGCGGCGGCCGCAGATGTACACGTCCGCGCCGAGCTTGGCATACTCGTCGGCCATCTCGCGCCCCAAGCCCGTGCCGCCGCCGGTGACGAGGATGCGTTTGCCTTTGAGCAGGTCGGCGCGGAACATGGTCATGGCTCAATTCCCTCCAGTCCTTTGAGGCCGTCGCACGCATAGAGCGCGACGAGCGCGTCGGCGATGCTGTCGAATTCGTTGCGGTTGTCCCACGCGGGGACCTGCGCGTCGATCCAATTCGCGACCTCGTCGGCGAGGCCGTCGTCGCTCAGGCCCGCCGGGAAGCAGATGCGCGCAGGCGGGCGCTGGCCGGGCGGCGGGTTCTCGATGATGCGGCGCACCTCTTTGATCTTGGCGGCGCAGCCGCGCGCATCCGTCGAGCAGCGGTATATGAAATCCTTCGTCGTCGCGGCTGTGGCGGCAATCGCCGTCAGGCCGAGCGCCAAGCCGAGCGCTATCGCGATCCATCTCATGCGTCTCTCCATTGTTGGCGAACTATGCACGGACGTAGGACAGGCGCGCCAGCCCCTTGTCGTAGGTTTGCGTGCCCGCGAGCTTCAGCGCGGCTTCGGGGCGGCCGGCGGCGAAGAGCGAAATCCCCTCGCCCAGGAGCACGGGCACGACGAAGAGATCGATGCGGTCGATCGCATTCGCCGCCAAGAACGTGTTGATCGTCCGTGCGCCGCCCATCACCCAGACGTCCTTGCCGCCGGCGGCGCGCAGCGCGTTCACCAACTTGGCGATGTCGCCGCCGACGCGCGTGACCGTGGGCGGCGCGTCGCCGTCGAGCGGGCGCGAGGTGATGACGAGGCTGCGCTGCGCGGCGTAGGGCCATTCGCCGAAGGAGCGGGCAAGGTCGTAGCTTGCGCGGCCCATGACGACGGTGCCGATCTCGGCGACGAATTTTTCGTAACCGTACTCA
>QKCS01000179.1 GCA_003246795.1 Alphaproteobacteria bacterium | reverse complement strand
GGCGGGTCGACGAATGCGGCGCTGCATCTGCCGGCGATCGCGCATGAGGCAGGGATCGACTTCGACCTCTTCGCCGTGGCCGACATCTTCAAGAAGACGCCGTATCTGGCCGACTTGAAGCCCGGCGGGAGATACGTCGCCAAGGACATGTTCGAGGCGGGCGGCGTGCCGATGTTGCTCAAGATCCTGCTCGACGGCGGCTATCTGCACGGCGACTGCATGACGGTGACGGGCAAGACGCTCGCCGAGAATCTGCGCGACGTGAGATTCAATGAAGGTCAACGCGTCGTGCGGCCGCTTTCGGATCCGTTGTCGCGAACGGGCGGGGTCGTGGGCTTGCGCGGCTCGCTGGCGCCGGAGGGCGCGATCGTGAAGGTCGCGGGCTCGCAGCATCTGAAGCATCGCGGGCCGGCGCGCTGCTTCGATTGCGAAGAGGACGCGTTCGCCGCCGTGCAGGAACGGCGGCTCACGCACGGCGACGTCATCATCATCCGCTACGAGGGACCAAAGGGCGGGCCCGGCATGCGCGAGATGCTGTCGACGACGGCCGCGATCTACGGCCAGGGCGACAGCGAGCACTATGCGCTGATCACCGACGGCCGGTTTTCGGGCGCGACGCGCGGGCTGTGCATCGGGCATGTGGGGCCGGAAGCGGCCGAGGGCGGACCGATCGCGTTGCTGAAAGACGGGGACATGATCGCCATCGACGCGGAGAAGGGCACGATCGACGTCGAACTGTCGGCGGACGAATTGGCGAAGCGTAGAGCGGCATGGAAACCGCGCGAGACGATCTACACCTCAGGCGTCTTGTACAAATACGCGCAGGGCGTCGGTCCCGCGCGGGCCGGCGCGGTGACGCATCCGGGCGGCAAGGGCGAGGGCCACGTCTACGCGGATATCTGATCGGCGGACCGTCAGCCGATGATGACCTTCTCCTCGCCCCACCAGAGCGGGGATTTGGGCAAGTCGATGAACTTCCTCTCGTCTTCGAGGAGGTCGCGGCCGGCTTCGGCGGCGCCGGGGGCGGCCAGATGTTTGGCCAGGTCGTCGAAGCTCTCCCACCAAAGCTGAGCGACGCCGTCGTATCGGACGGGCCCGCCGCGCGAGGCGCGCGCGTCGGCGCTCAAGGCGGGATCGAAGCTGTGGAGCTGAACGTAGCGGCGAATGCCGAACACGGGCTGATGCTTGCGCACGAGCGGTGCATGCTTGTCGAACCAATAGGCTTGAAACTGATCGCGCGTCAGATGCGGTAGGCGCACAAGGCAGAACGTGAGCTTGATCAAAGTTTCAGCTCGCACCAGACGGGGACATGGTCGGACGGCTTTTCCCAAGCGCGCACGTGCTTGTCGATCTTGCACGTCTTGAGGCGATCGGCGGCCTGCGGCGAAAGCAGGAGATGGTCGATGCGGATGCCGTTGTTCTTCTGCCAGGCGCCGGCCTGATAATCCCAAAAGCTATAAAGATGCGGCGTCGCGTTGCAGGCGCGGAAGGCGTCGGTCAATCCGAGATTGACGAGTTCGCGGAGCTTGCGGCGGGTGTCGAGCTTGAACAGCGCGTCGTTTTCCCACGCCTTCGCGTCATAGACGTCGTCGACCGTCGGGATGATGTTGTAGTCGCCGCCCAAGACGAACATCTCCTCGTACGTCAAAAGCTTTTTGGTGTGCGCGATCAGCCGGTCCATCCACTTCAGCTTGTAGGGATACTTGTCGCTATCGACCGGATTGCCGTTCGGCGCATAGATCGATGCGACGCGCACGGCGCCTTTCTTCGTCGACACGACGCCTTCGATGTAGCGGGCCTGGTCGTCCGCATTGTCGCCCGGCAGGCCGTTTTGAACGTCTTCGATCTTGTGTTTCGAGATCAGGGCGACGCCGTTGTAGCTCTTCTGGCCCAGGATCGCGCAGTGATAGCCGAGCGCCTCGAATTCCAGCGCGGGGAAGGCGTTCGTCTCGCACTTGATTTCCTGCAGGCAGGCGACGTCGGGCGTGGCCTGCTTGAACCAGGTGAGCACGGTTTCGACCCGCGCCTTGATGGAGTTCACGTTGAACGTGGCGATTTTCATGGGCAGTGGTTTAGCTCAGGCGCTAGAGTGCGCGCCAGTCGAAGGATGGGGTTTGATTGTGTCCAGCGAAGAGAAATCCCCGCGCAAGCCTGTGTCGGAAAGGGACGTGGCGTGGGAAGAATTTTCGGAGGGAACGCGGTTCGGCGTGCGCTTCCGCCATCTCACGATCTCAGCCGTCGGCGAGGGTTATCACGTCGGGTTCGCTGTGGAGGAGTTGGCGCCGGGGAAACAGTCGGTCCCGGCGCATTATCACATGTTGGAAGAAGAGCATGTGTACATTCTCGAGGGCGAGTTGACGCTTCGCCTGGGGGACGAGCGCCACCGCATGACGCGGGGCGACTACGCGTGCTTTCCGGCGGGGCAGCGCGCGGGGCATTGCCTGATCAACGAGGGCGACAAGGTCTGCCGCTACATTATCGTGGGCGAGCGGAACCCGAACGAGATCGCGGTCTATACGGACTCGAACAAGGTTCTGGTGCGCGCGCTCGGACGGCGCGACATCTTCGACCGCGCTGCGCGACGGGACTATTGGGACGGCGAGAAAACGACCTAGACCGAGAACGACGTCCCGCAGCCGCAGGACGATTTCGCGTGCGGGTTCTTGATCTCGAAGTGCGAGCCCATCAGGCCTTCGACGAAGTCGACCTCTGACCCGCCGAGATATTCGAGCGAGACCTGGTCGATCAGGACCCGGGCGCCATCTTGTTCGATCAGGATGTCGTCGCTGGTCTTCGTGTCGTCGAAGCTGAAATCGTACTGAAAGCCCGAACAACCGCCGCCGTTGACGGCGATCCGGAACATGACCGCCGGCCCCTCCGCGGCCGTCAAGGCGGCGATCCGCTTGGCGGCG
>QKCS01000149.1 GCA_003246795.1 Alphaproteobacteria bacterium | reverse complement strand
AGATCGGCCGCTTTCGCGACGAGAAGGCGGCCTCCCTCGGCATCGGTCGCGACGTCCGCGGCCATCCAGCGCCAACCCTGCTTCGCCGACAACGGCCCGCCGAACGCCGTGCGCGTCCGACCGTAGGCGACGGCGGTGTCGAGACACGCGTCCACCATCGCGACGCACATCGCCGCCACGTAGGTGCGCGCCTGATTGACGCCCGTCATCGCACGCTTGAACGCCTCGCCCGGCAGCGACACGATTTCGTCAGCGCGCACGCGGTAGTTCGTGAGCTTGAACCCGCCCGCGCCGACCACGCCGCCGCCGGCCAGTGCTTCCGCGAGCGTGCGCGCGAAACCCTCGCGCCGTCCGTCGACCAGGAAGGACCCGATCCCGCGCCAACCCTTCGCCGGATCGGTCTGCGCGTAAGCGATGAACACGTCGCCGAACGCGGCGTTCGTGATCCAGCCCTTCTCGCCGTTCAGCACCCAATCGTCGCCGTCCCGCGACGCCGTGGTCTTGATCCCCGCGAAGTCGCTCCCCGCACCGGGCTCGCTCAGCGCGCTGCCGCCGAAACGTTCGCCCTTCAGCATGGCGGGGACATAGCGCTCGGCGACATGCCGCGGCATCTCCGATGCGATCCGCGCCGCGCACCCGGCCGTGTTCGTCAAGCTGAACGCAAAGTCGTAGGAATGCCGCGACAAGGCTTCCAAGAGCCGAAGCTTGTCGTGAAACGAAATCTGATCGCCGCCCCAATCCTTCGGCGTCTGAAACGAAAGCAACCCCTGGCCCGCAGCAACCTTCAACGCATCGACGGCCATGCGGCCTTCGCGTGCCCATCGCGCGGCATTCGGCGCAACGTGTTCCTCGGCGAAGGCCTTCGCCTTGGCGACGACCCCGCTCACGCCCCAATCGCCTTTCGCGCATATTCCGTCGCGACCTTATAGTCCGCCTTGCCGTTCGCCGCGCGGAACATGTGCTCGACGGCGACGATACGCTTCGGCGTTTTGTAGCCGGCGAGGTGCGCGCGCACGTGCTTGCGCAAGGCCTCCTCGTCGAAGCGCATGCCCGGCGCCACCTCGACGATGCCGGTCACCGCCTGTCCCCATTTCTCGTCGGGGATTCCAACGACTAGCGCGTCCTCCACCCCGGCGCACTGCTTCAGCACCTCTTCCACCTCTTCCGGATAGACCTTCTCGCCCGCCGTGTTGATGCACACGCTGCCGCGGCCCAGAAGCGTGATCGATCCGTCGTCGTGCAGGAGGCAATAGTCGCCGGGGATCGACCAGCGCCGGCCGTTGATCACAGGAAACGTCTTTGCCGTCTTCTCCGGATCCTTCCAATAGCCGAGCGGGATGTTCCCGCCGCGCGCGATGAAGCCGGGCTCCGGCGATCCCGGCGCGACGGGCTTGTGGTCGGGCGTGAACACGGCGACGTCGGTCCCCATCATGAACTTCGCGGTCGGCACCTCGCCGTCCTTGGTCGTGGCGGCCAAGGCGAACCCCACGGCCTCCGACGAGCCGAACGAGTCGAGCAGCGCCACCTGCGGAATGTGATTGATGATCCCGTGCTTCACCTCCTGGCTCCACATCACGCCGGAGGAGATGATCATCACGAGATCGGAAAGGTCCCACCGCCCCGGATTGTCGTCGAGCGCGCGCAGCATCGGCTTGGCGAACGCGTCGCCCACGATGGCGATCTGCTGTGCTTTGTGACGCGCGCTCACTTCCCAAAGTTCGACCGGATCGAAGCTTGCCGCCTCGAGCGTGATCACGCATCCGCCCATGAGCAGCGCGCCGAACGAGGTCAAAAGCCCGGTCCCGTGCATCTGCGGACATGCCGGAATAAAGCGGTTGCCGGGACCCTTCTCCCGCACGATGTCCGCGTGCTCCGCCAAGTTGGTCGGGACCTTTTCCATGAGGGCAGGGTTGAGCTGCGTCTGGCGCAGATCGTGATGGCCCCACATCACGCCCTTGGGCATCCCCGTTGTGCCGCCGGTGTAGAGAAAGAACAGATCGTCCGGCGACCGCTTGATGTCCAAATCCGCGCCGCTCTGCGTGGCGATGAAGCCTTCGTAGGCCTGGGCGAAGGCGGGCAGGGGCGTGCGGTCGACCTCGACCTGCAGCCACGTCTTCACGCCCGGGATCTTGTCCTTGATCGCCGAAACGACCGGCGCGAACTCGCTGCCGTAGACGACGATGCGGGCGTCCGAATTGTCGAAAATGTAGAGAAGCTCGTCTTCCTTGTAGCGGTAGTTTACGTTGACGTGGACGAAGCGGCCTTTGAACGAGGCGATCGTCGCCTCCATGTATTCGGGCCGGTTGCGGATGAGGATGGCGAGCTTGTCCTCGGGCTGGTGTCCTGCGGCGATCAGCCCGCGCGCCAGCGCGTTCGTTCGCGCGTGGAAGTCGCACCAGTTCGTCACCCGGTCGCCGTGGATCAAGGCCGGCGCCTCGCCCGGCACGACCTTTGCGACGGTATCGATGATGTCGCCGAAGTTCCAAACGCCCATGAACCCATTTCCTCCAATATCTTTTGCCGTGAGCGTAGCGGAAATTCGTGTGGCGGCAAGCGATCCCGCGCGACGCGCGTATAGGATCGGATCGCCCGCGCTGATAACCTCGCGCGCGACGCAACGCCGGAGGGCGCGCCGTGACCGCCGCAATGCCAGAGCTTGGGATCATCGAAGGCTATTTCGGCCGTCCGTGGACGTTCGCCGATCGCACCGCGGTCATGCGGACGCTGGCGCCGCACGGCTATCGCTTCTTCATCTACGCGCCGAAGACGGACGCGTTCTTGCGCCGTCGTTGGCGCGAACCGCATCCGCCGGGCGTCCAAGAAGCGTTGCGCGGTTTCGCCGCCGCCTGCCGCGCAGACGGGGTCCGCTTCGGCGTGGGCTTGAGCCCGTACGAAGTCTACCGCGACTTCGACGACGAAGCTCG
>QKCS01000116.1 GCA_003246795.1 Alphaproteobacteria bacterium | reverse complement strand
CGGCATCCCCTCGTGAATTCAGGGGACACGTAAGAAGCTCTTGACGAACGGGCGAGTCTGTTACGTGTCCCCATAACAATCCGAGACGACCATTTCGGCATGCGCGGTTCTCACTCTAGAGGTAACGAAGGACGCTAATTCACTCCCACTCGATCGTCCCCGGCGGTTTGCTCGTCACGTCGTAGACGACGCGGTTGATACCCTTCACCTCGTTGATGATGCGCGTGGCGACGCGCGCCAGGAACGCGTGCTCGAAAGGGTAGCTGTCGGCGGTCATGCCGTCGGTCGAGGTCACGGCCCTGAGGCCGCAGACGTAGTCGTACGTGCGCCCGTCGCCCATCACGCCGACCGTGCGCACGGGCAGCAGCACGGCGAACGCCTGCCATATCTTGTCGTAGAGCCCGGCCTTGCGGATCTCGTCGAGATAGACGACGTCGGCCGCGCGCAGAATGTCGAGTTTTTCGCGCGTCACCTCGCCGGGGATGCGGATCGCAAGGCCCGGCCCCGGGAACGGATGGCGGCCGACGAACGAAGGCGGCAGGCCGAGCTCGCGGCCGAGCGCGCGCACCTCGTCCTTGAAGAGTTCGCGCAAGGGCTCCACCAGCTTCAGCTTCATCCGCTCCGGCAAACCGCCGACATTGTGGTGCGACTTGATCGTGACGGAGGGCCCGCCCGTGAACGACACGCTCTCGATCACGTCGGGATAGAGCGTGCCCTGCGCCAGGAACTCGACGCCGCCCACCTTGTGCGCCTCGGCGTCGAACACCTCGATGAAGGCGGCGCCGATGCGCTTGCGCTTCGTTTCGGGGTCGGTGACGCCCGCGAGCCGTTCGAGGAACAGATCCTCCGCATGCACGTGCACGAGCGGGATGTTGTAGTGCTCGCGGAACAGCGTGACGACCTCCTTCGCCTCGCCCGCGCGCATCAGCCCGGTGTCGACGAAGATGCAGGTCAGCTGATCGCCGATCGCCTCGTGGATCAAAACGGCCGCGACCGATGAATCGACGCCGCCCGACAGCCCGCACACGACGCGGCCGTTGCCCACCTGCGCCTTGATGCGCTCGATCTGCGTGCGGCGGAACGATTGCATCGTCCAGTCGGGCTTGACGCCCGCGACGCCCTGCGTGAACGCCTTGAGCAACGCGCCGCCGCGCGGCGTGTGCGCGACCTCCGGATGGAACTGCACGCCGTAGAATTTGCGCGCCTCGTCCGCGATCACCGCGAACGGCGCGTTGCCCGAAATCGCGATCACCTTGAAGCCCGGCGGCAACTGCGTGACGCGGTCGCCGTGGCTCATCCACACGTCGTCTTTCGCGCCCTTGGGCCACACGCCCTCGAACAGCGGCGAAGCCTCGGTCACTTCCAGCGTCGCGCGACCGAACTCGCGATGATGTCCCGCCTCGACCTTGCCGCCCAGCTGCGCGCACATCAGCTGCTCGCCGTAGCAAATGCCGAGCACCGGCAGGTCAAGCTCGAACACGCGCTGTGGCGCGCGCGGACTTTCGATCTCCGTCGTGCTGGCCGGCCCGCCGGAAAGGACGATCGCCGCAGCCTTGTTCTTCGCGAGCCATGCTTCGGCCGATTGGAACGGCACGATCTCGCAATAGGTGCCCTGCTCCCTCAAGCGCCGCGCGATCAGCTGCGTCAACTGAGAGCCGAAATCGATGATCAAAACGGTCTGTGTCATGGAGACGGGGGAACCTAATCGCGTGCTGCGTTTGCGTAAAGGTGCTAGCCCCGGTCTTCCCCACTTGCGCACCGCAACCCCTGCGCGACACAGGAATGGCGCAATTCCGCCGCAGTCAGGCCGCGCTTGGGCGCTTGTGTTCGGGCCGCATAATGTGGCTCGTTCTGGGCCGACCGGGGAGATCCATCCAATGACGCTTCAACGCGTATGCTTGTTCGTGCTCGTAATTCTGGCGGCGGCGGCCCTGTCTGGCTGCTTCGTCCTGTCCAAGAACCTGCCGACCGGCGAGGAGGTGACGGACGAACGCCTCGTCGGCGCCTGGCGCGGGTTCGATGAAGACGATCAGGAAGACGCCGACGCCTTCCTCCACTTCCTGAAGGCGGACAAGGGCGACCCGCTGAGGCTCGTGTGGGTGGAAGACCGCCACTATCAGATCTACGAGGTCCACACGTTCGTGATCGACGGCAAGAACGTCTTCGCGTCGAAACTGCTCACGCCGTTCAAGGAGGACGACGAGGACTCGATCCCCGAAGGCTTCTTCCTCGGCTTCTACGAATTCGACGGCGACAACGAGGTGATCTTCACGCTGCTCGACGCCGAGAAGATCAACGACATGATCAAGGCGGGCGAGCTGAAAGGCGAGGCGGGCGCGCGCAAGTACGACTTCGTCACGCTCACCGGTTCGCCGAAGGACATCGCGGCGTTCCTGGCCTCGCCCGAAGCGGAAGCCGCGCGGGTGGAAGACCCGGCCCACATCCGCCGCATCTCGCGATCGAACAAGGACAACTAGGCAGGACGCCGGCCAAGTAAGGTAGGGAGTTTTGAGTTCATGACCGAAGAAGCGACGGAGCACACCCCTGCTCCCAAACCGCGTTCGCTCGGAACGATCGTGCGCGTCGTCGGCGTCGTCATCGCGTTCGCGGGCCTGGCCGCCCTCGCCTTCTATGCCTCGCAGCAGCGGGGCATGTTCGCCCCGCGCGGCGCCGAAGGCGGACGCGCGCAAACCCACGTGGTCACGGGCCCGCCCACGACGCCGGCCCTGCGCCGCGTGATGCTGTCGACCGGCGGCGTCGGCTATTTCGAATACGAGACGCAGGTCTCCGGCACCGCGGAACTGCAGCTTCCGGTGCGCATGGATCAGGTCGACGACGTGCTGAAAAGCATCGTGGTCTTCGACGATAAGGGCAACACCGGCTTCGTGCAGCTGCCCTCGCGCGCGCCGTTGAGCGACATCTTCCG
>QKCS01000023.1 GCA_003246795.1 Alphaproteobacteria bacterium | reverse complement strand
ACGGGGCCCCAAAGAGAAGCCGCCCGCTACGCGGTCCGGTTCCTGGCGCAAGATCGCGCGCAATTCGAACGACGCATTGCCGATCCTGACGATCGATCCTTGCGGCACGCCGAGTTTGGCGAGCAGCCTTTCGTCGACGGCCGCGCCGAAAAGCCCTTCGCGGTTGGCAAACGCTTCGTTCAACGGCTGGCGCGGCGAGACGTCGGCGAAGCCGTAGAGCGGATACTTCGAGTCGACCGCCTTCAGTTCCACCAGCGAACGCGCGTCGCGTCCCTGGGCGACGACCATGGCGCGCGTTTCGACGGTCATCGACACGCGGCCTTGGGTCGCGAGCCAATCGTGCTCCTTCTTGTCGAGTTCCTTTTGGATCGTGCGGATCCGGACGTCGCCGCCCAAAATCTCGCGCCCCTGGTAGGAAAGACCTTCGAGCAGGCCTTCGCTCAGCGAGCCAACGCCCGAGATCGACGCGACGCCGAGGATCAGGCAGGCGAGGAAGATGCGAAATCCCGACAGGCCGCGCCGCAGCTCACGCCGTGCCATCCGCACGGCGAGGATCGAGCGCTTGATCATTCCGCAACGGCCGCGGCCGCAACCGCAACGTCCGTTTCTTCCTGTTGCGTGCCGTCTTCGATCGCTTCGATGTGACCGTCGCGCAGCCGCACGATGCGGTCGCAGCGGCGCGCCAATGCTTCGTCATGCGTGACGAGCACGAGCGTCGATCCGCGTTCGCCTTGAAGCTTGAACATCATCTCGATGATCTCGGCGCCGGTGCGGCCGTCGAGATTGCCGGTCGGCTCGTCGGCGAAGAGAAGGCTCGGGCGCGGCGCCAGCGCGCGCGCCAGCGCCACGCGCTGTTGTTCGCCGCCGGAGAGCTGGCTCGGATAGTGATCGAGGCGGTGGCCGAGGCCGACGGCGACGAGTTCGTCCTTCGCCTTGGCAAAGGCGTTCGGCACCAACGCCAATTCGAGCGGCACGGCGACGTTTTCAAGCGCTGTCATCGTCGGAATCAGGTGAAAAGACTGAAAGACGATACCGACATTGCCGCGGCGGAACCGCGCGGTCTCATCCTCCGAGAGCGCCGACAATTCCTGCGATTTGACGGTCACCTTGCCGGATGACGGCCTCTCCAGGCCCGTCATGACCATCAGCAGCGTGGATTTACCGGAGCCCGACGGACCGACCAAACCGACGGCTTCGCCTTGGCGGATCACCAATTCGATACCGTTGAGGATATTGACGGGCCCCGCCTGACTCATAAGTGTGAGCTTGACGGCCTCGAGCCGAAGGACCGGGTCAGTGTTAAGCGAGCGCTGCATGCGCAACGAGCTACCAACTGGAGGCTGGAGGGGATCAACCCGATATGTGACGGGTTGGGGCCGAGTCAACGCAATTTGGCTGATTCTCTCCATCTTTCTCGCCGGAATCAACGGAATTGGCCCGGCTTATGCCAAGCCAGTTAAGATTCTCGCCATCGGCACCAGTTTGACGCAGGGCTACAACTTGCCGTCAGGGACCGACTTCACTTCCGTCTTGCAGGCGAAATTGAAGGCCAAGGGACACGACGTCGCCATCGTCAACGCGGGCGTGTCGGGCGATACGTCCGCGGGCGGCCTCGCGCGACTGGATTGGACGCTTGCCGATTCGTTCGACGGCGCGATCGTGGAATTGGGCTCGAACGACGCGTTGCGTGGGCTCGACGTCGCGCAAACGCGCGCAAACCTCGATCAGGTTCTGACAAAACTGAAGGCGCGCAAGATCGCCGTGTTGTTCACGGGCATGAAGTCGCCGCGCAATCTGGGGCCGGAATATGTTTCCGAATTCGACGCGCTCTACCCGGCGCTCGCCAAGAAGCACAAGGTGTTGTTCTATCCGTTCTTTCTCGAAGGCGTGGCGGCGAACCTGAAGCTCAATCAGGACGACGGCATTCATCCGAACGAAAAGGGGACACGCGTCATCGTCAAGGGCATCCTGCCCTATGTCGAGAAACTGCTTGCGCAGATCGAGACGAAGAACGCCGCCAAAGTCACGCAATAGAAGAGCGAGATCGAACGACACATGGAATATCGCGAGCTTGGCCGAACGGGGGTAAAGGTTTCGGCCATTTGCCTCGGCACGATGACATGGGGCCAGCAAAACACCGAAGCCGAAGGCCACGCGCAGATGGACTATGCGCTGGCGCAGGGCATCAATTTCTTCGACACGTCGGAAATGTATGCCGTGCCGCCGAAGCCCGAGACGCAGGGCTCGACCGAGCGGATCATCGGATCGTGGTTCAAGGCGCGGGGTACGCGCGACAAGGTGATCCTGGCGACGAAGGTGGCGGGACGCTCGCCGATGACATGGCTGCGCAAGGACGGCGCGGGAACCGAACAGACGGCGGCGCAAATCGCCGAGGCGGTCGACTCCAGTCTGAAACGGCTTCAGACCGACCACATCGATCTCTATCAGCTGCATTGGCCGGACCGGCCGGTCTCGATGTTCGGCGCGGCGGGCCTGGCCTACAAGCACGTCGAAGGACAGAGCGTCCCGATCGACGAAATTCTGGGCGCACTCGAGACGCACGTGAAGGCCGGCAAGATTCGCTGGATCGGACTTTCGAACGAAACCTCTTGGGGCACGATGTCGTTTCTGCATCACGCGAGCGCGAACGGGCGTCCGCGCGTGCAATCGATTCAAAACGCCTACAACCTCATCAATCGCACGTTCGAGGCAGGTCTCGCTGAGATCGTCCACCGCGAGCAAATCGGTCTCTTGGCGTATTCGCCGCTGGCGCAGGGGTATCTCACGGGGAAGTACCAAAACGGCGCGCTGCCGGAAGGATCGCGCAAGGCGCTGTTCAACCGCCTCCAGCGCTACGAACGGCCGCAAACGGCGCCGGCGATCGAGCGTTATCTGGCGATCGCAAAGCGTTTCGACCTCGATCCGGCGCAGATG
>QKCS01000244.1 GCA_003246795.1 Alphaproteobacteria bacterium | reverse complement strand
AGCCACTTCCGCATGGTCACGGCCGGGCGGCTGCTCGTCGCCTACATGCTCTTTAGGCAACTGACGGCGGCGGTCGGACTGTTGTCCATCGCCGGCCACGCGCAGAGCGTGAAGCCGCTGGTCGCGCCGATGGCCGAAGCCGCGGCCGAGATGAAGCACGGCGAACTCAGCGACGAAGAGCGCGACCGGGTGCGTGCGATGGCGGCGGCGACCGACAACGTCGGCGCCTTCTTCGGCGAGGACGTGTTCCTGGCGATCGGCTCGATCCTCATCATGGTCGCGTTCCTGTCCCAGAGCGGCATCGAGGTCCAACCGCTGCACATGGCGCTGTGGGCGATTCCGACCGCCATCGCCGCATTTCTTGTGCACGGCGCTCGCCTTCTTCTGTTCGACCGCCGGATGAAGGGACGCGCGAAATGATCACGATCCAGGCAGCCTATGTTCTTGCCGGCGTGTTGTTCCTCGCCTTTGCCTATTTGAGCGTGCGCGATCGCGGCAATCCGAAGCGCTTCACGACCGGGCTCTTTTGGGCACTCTTCGCGACGAGCTTTCTCGCCGGCGATTATTTGGGCGATCTCGCCAACGGCGTCCTCGTTTTGGCGATGGCGGCGATCGCGGGGTTCGGTGGTCTTGGAATTGGCCGTGTCGCGACGACGACGGGCGAAGAGCGTAAGGCCTCTTCGGCGGCGTGGGGCAACCGTCTGTTCCTGCCGGCGCTCCTGATCCCGGCGGTGACGCTGATCGGCACATTCGCCGCGCGAGGGATCGATTGGGACCTCTGGATTGCGAACATCACGCTCGAACCGCTCCTGGTCGGGGGCGTCGCCCTCGTCGAACCAAAGCAGGCAACCGTCATCTCGTTGGCGGCAGGCGCGTTGCTTGCGACCATTGCGGCGCTGGTGCTGCTGCGGCCGCCGCTCTCCGCGCCGCTTCACGAGGGGCGGCGGTTGATGGACGTGATCGGCTGGGCGGCGCTGTTGCCGCAGATGCTGGCGTCGCTCGGCGCGGTGTTCGCGGTCGCGGGCGTGGGTAAAGTCGTCGGCGATCTCGCGACGCAGGTTGTTCCCGCAGACAACCTGCTCATCGCGGTCGTCGTCTATTGCGTCGGCATGGCGGCGTTCACCACGATCATGGGAAATGCTTTCGCCGCCTTCCCCGTGCTGACCGCGGGCGTCGGCGTGCCGTTTCTCATTCAGCACTTCGGCGGCGAGCCGGCGGCGGTCGCCGCGATCGGCATGCTGGCTGGCTTCTGCGGGACGCTGATGACGCCGCTTGCCGCCAACTTCAACATCGTTCCGGCGGCGCTGCTCGAGCTCAAGAACCGCAACGGCGTCATTCTCATGCAGATACCGACGGCGCTGATGATGCTCGCGATCAACACCGCGCTGATGTACCTGCTCGCGTTTCGCTGACGCGCGGAGTTTTGCACAGAGAGATCGTTACCGCGCTTCTATATCTAGTGGGTGAGTCAGTTGAGGATTCAAAATCGATTCCGCCGTTAACTTTCTGATTCAAAACGACGATTGACGGCGAGTCCGGTGTGACTCAAGGTATCGACATCTCGCGCCGGTTTTGGGTTAGGCACATTTCGGGGCCGACGCGGATTCTGATGCTGAACCGCGTTCTGACGGCTCGCCGGCGGCCATTTGCGCACGCCTGTCTGCTCGACGAATGCCTGCTCTTGGGGGCTTCCGCGCATGGGCGTGATCACGCGTGCGATCACCAACTACCACGACACGATTCTTCAGGGCGACACCATCGCCCGCATGAACGAACTGCCGGCGAAGAGCGTCGACCTCGTCTTCGCCGATCCTCCCTACAATCTTCAGCTTGAAGGCGATCTGCACCGGCCCGACCAAAGCAAGGTCGACGCATGCGACGACGCGTGGGACCAGTTCGGCAGCTTTGCCGACTACGACCGCTTCTCACGCGAGTGGCTTGCCGCCGCGCGGCGCGTGCTGAAGGACAACGGTTCGATCTGGGTCATCGGCTCGTACCACAACATTTTCCGCGTCGGCACGGTCATGCAGGACCTGGGTTATTGGTTCCTGAACGACATCGTGTGGCGCAAGACGAACCCGATGCCGAACTTTCGCGGCCGGCGCTTCACGAACGCGCACGAGACGATGCTGTGGTGCGCGAAATCGCGCGGACAGAAGACCTACACGTTCAACTACGACGCCATGAAGGCCTTGAACGACGACCTCCAAATGCGCTCGGATTGGTTCATTCCGCTGTGCAACGGCGGCGAACGGCTGAAGGACGAGAAGGGGCAGAAGGTCCACCCGACGCAGAAGCCCGAGGCGCTGCTTCACCGCGTGCTCGTCGCGTCGTCGAAGCCGGGCGACGTCGTGCTCGATCCCTTCTTCGGCACCGGTACGACGGGCGCGGTCGCGAAGAAACTCGGCCGGCGCTTTATCGGCATCGAACGCGATCCCGACTACATCGCCGCGGCGAAGAAGCGGATCGCGCGCGTGTCGCCGAGCGCCGGCGAAGACCTTGAAACCATGCGTTCAAAGAAGGAGGAGCCGCGCGTGCCGTTTGGATCGATCGTCGAGCGTGGACTGCTGATGCCGGGAACCAAGCTCTACGATCCCGCGCGGCGCCACGCGGCGCGCGTGCGCGCGGACGGTTCGCTTTCCTGCCGGGACGCGACCGGTTCCATCCATCAGATCGCGGCGCGGGTGCAAGGCCTGCCCGCGTGCAACGGCTGGACCTATTGGCACTTCGACGCGCAAGGCGTGCTCAAGCCAATCGACCTGCTGCGCCAGCAGGTTCGCGCGGAAATGCACTGATCGCTTAAGGCCGGCGGGCGCGCTCCACGAAGAGCGGGCCCGCATCGCGGTCGGCAAGCGCGTGGTCGACGACCTTGCGCATGACGCTGGGCAGCGCGAAGCGCGCGAGTTCATCGAGCGGCGCCCATTCCCCTTCCCCGTTCGCTT
>QKCS01000143.1 GCA_003246795.1 Alphaproteobacteria bacterium | reverse complement strand
GGTGATGAAGCTCGGACCGCCGCCGATCCCGGCGTTGTTGAACAGCAAATGGATGTGGTCGATGTCATGTTCTTTCGCGACGGCGTCGCGGAACTTCAAAACCTGCGTCTCGTCGGAGACGTCGGCCAGATGCGTGGTGACGCGGGTACCTTGCGGCGCACCCGTCTGGCACAGGCGTTTCGTCTCCGCCATGTTCTCGGTCGAGACGTCGCACATGGCGACGTTGCAGCCCTCGGCGACCAATTGCTTGGCCAGTTCACGGCCCATGCCGGTTCCGCCGCCGGTGATGACGGCGGTCTTGCCGGTAAATTCTTTCATGTGATGTCTCCCTTGGCCGCGATAGTGCCGTCTCATCGGCGTCGTTCGCAAGAGGAGTTGCGCTTCCGCGTCCAACCTCTATCGTGCGCGCCAAGGGCCGCCGGACAAAGGGCTCATCGGGAGGACGGATGACGACGGATGCCGCAGCGACGGCGCCGATCAGCGGCGCGTCGATTCCAGCCGACATCAAGCGGCACCGCACCTACGCCTTGATCATTCTGACGCTGGCCTACACGTCCAGCTACCTCGACCGGACGATCGTCGGCGCGCTCGCGGAGCACATCAAGCACGATCTGGAGTTGTCCGATACGGCGCTCGGCATGCTCACCGGATTTGCGTTCGCGATGTTCTACGCCACGCTAGGCGTTCCGCTCGCCGTGCTGTCCGACCGGATGAACCGGCGCAACATCATCGCTGCCGCTGTCACTGTTTGGAGCGTGATGACCGTCGCCTGCGGGTTGGCCGCGAACTACATCCAACTCTTGGTGGCCCGCATCGGCGTGGGCGTCGGCGAGGCCGGCTCGTCGCCGCAATCGCATTCCATCATCGCGGACATGTATGCGCCGCACGAGCGCTCGCGCGCGCTCGCGTTCTACGCGCTCGGCGTCTATGCGGGCGGCATGCTGGGGTTTCTGATCGGTGGGCTCGCGGGCGAGGCGCTGGGCTGGCGGACGACCTTCTTGATCGTGGGCTTTCCTGGTCTTTTGATCGCCGGTCTCATCTATTTCACGGTGCAGGAACCGCCGCGCGGGCTTTCGGACGGGCTCAGCGGGGCCACGCGCAAAGCGCCGACGCTCGACGAGGCCATTGCGGGGCTCGTCGCGGCTTTCGCGTTCATTTGGAAATCGAAGGCGTGCCGCCACATCGTCATCGGCGTGACGCTGACGTCGTTTGTCGGATATGGCGGGATCATGTGGGCTGCGCCGTTCCTGATGCGCACGCACCACATCTCCGGTCTTCAGATCGGGTTGATTCTGGGACCGATCGTGGGCGTGTTGGGCGGTCTGGGGGCCATGCTCGGCGGGTATCTGGCGGACCGCCTCGGCAAGACCGATTTGCGTTGGAGTTCCTGGGTCATCGCGGTCGCGAAGTTCGCGGCCGCGCCTCTTATCCTGTGTTTCTATCTCAGCGACGACTTCAACATTGCGCTGGCGTTCTATTTGCCGGCAGCCGTGTTGGGCGCGTTCTATTTGGGCCCGGGTTTTGCGATGCTGCAGAGCACGGCGCCGCTTCACATGCGTGCGACGGTTTCGGCGATCATGCTCTTCATCCTGAACTTCATCGCGCTCGGATTCGGACCGCTTGCTGTCGGTGCGGTCAGCGACGCGCTGGAACCGGCCTTCGGGAACGACTCGTTGCGTTGGGCGCTGATGGGGACGTCGCTCGTCAACGTTTGGGCTGCGGTGCACTATTATTTCGCGGGGACGGCCTATGCACGGGAGATGAAGAAGACCGCTTAGCGGCTCAGGCGGTCTTCGAAGCCGACGCCGCGTCACAGGCGGCACGGAAGTCATAGATGCCCTTCACTTCGTCGACGCAGTCGGGCCAATTTTGCGATTGGCACCAATAGTCGACGAGGCCGACGCGGGCGCAAAACGTCGCGAAACGGGGATCACGGCGGAGTGCGGCGCCGGCGAAATTGAAGAGGGTTGAAAGGCGGAAGGCGCGGCTCATGCCGCGGCCGCCGTAGGCTTGGCCGGCGAGCGGGCGACCTTTGTCGAGCGCATCGAAGATGGCCTCGTAGGCGACGTCGGCGCAATCGGCTTCGGCGGCGAAGGCACATATCTGGAGGACAAGAGCTTCGTCGCGCGCGAGCAGGGCGCGCAGGGCTTGCGCGCGCTGATCCTTCGGCATGGCGAAGACCATGTGGGCGAAGCGGAGCACTTGCGTGTCCTTCGCCGTCATGCCGGTGGGAAGGTGCGCGTCCTCCGCGCACATGCGCGCGGCCTCGTCGCGCCGGCCGCTCAAGAAGAAGATCGTCCAGCGGCGAATCCATACCCACGACGCGTCGGGGAAACGCTTGTACGCGTCTTCGATGGCGGCGATCGCTTCATCCGTGCGGCCGACGGTACGCAAGTGGAAGGGATAGCTCGAGACGAAGAGCGGCGAGAGCGGGTCGAGGCGTGCAGCCGCTTCGAGGTGTTTCATCGCGTCGCGCACGCGGCCGACGGAGATCAACGCGCCGTCGCAAGCCGCCGCACCCAACGGATCGTTCGGGGCGAGCGCGACGGCGGCTTCCGTCAAACGCAGCTTCTCGCCGTGCTCGGCGAATGCCGGTTTCAGAACGGCGAGTGCGATCATGGCGTCGGCGCAATCGGGGTCGAGGCCCAGCGCACGGTTTGCGGCGGCGAGCGCCGCTTCGTGTGCGGGGTCGCCGGCAGTGTCCGCATCGCGCGGCAGGAGGAGCGAACGCACCATGGCGAGCGCGGCCCAGGCTTGCGCGAAGTCGGGTGCGCGGGCGATCGCCTGTTGCAGCATCGGTTCGGCGCGGCGGGCGTCGTCTTCCGACAGTTCCTTCACGAGCGGGCGGGCGCGGAGATAGAGATCGTAGGCGGCGCGGTCGATTCTCGCGGGACGCTTGTGGCGGGGCAGGGCCTGTTGCAGGGCGCCGGCGACCTCGCCCGCG
>QKCS01000117.1 GCA_003246795.1 Alphaproteobacteria bacterium | reverse complement strand
CAGTTCCTGTGCCAGCGCCTCGTGGTACGGCTGCCAGAATTTGCGGCGCGAGACGACTTCGTCCCCCGAGGGCGTTTCGCCGTCGCGATAGAGCGGCTCGCCCTTGAACGTGTCGACCGGGACGAGGCCCGTCTTTTTTTGGCCGGCGTAGAGGTCTCGATCGTCGGGCGGTCGATTCAAGTCGACGACGTAGCGCGAATGCGTCGCTTCGATGCGCGAGGCGCGAAACGCGTCCAAGAACGGATAGAGCCGCGGTACGTGCCAGTCCGTGTCGGGCAACGCGAGCGCGGCGGCGGTCATGCGCGCGGCGATGTCGGGCGGCACATGGGTTCCCGAATGCGGGAAGCTGACCAACATAGGCGCCTCGCCGCGCGTCAGGTGAAAGAGCGGCGGCGCGGTCATGTGCCGGACGGCAGGTGAATGTGGCCGTCGACGGTCGCGCGGTAGCGGCCGCTGTCGACGAGCGCGCGGGCCGCCGCGATGTCGGGCGCGAAGAAGCGATCCTGATCGTACGGCTTCACCTGTTCGCGGATGGCGGCAAGTTCGGTTTCGAGGACGGGGGACGACTTCAGCGGCCGGCGGAATTCGATGCCTTGGGCGGCGGCCAGCAGTTCGATCCCGATGATCCCGCTCGAGTTCGCGTGCATGTCCGAGAGCCTTCGCGCCGCGAACGTCGCCATCGAGACGTGATCTTCCTGATTGGCCGAGGTGGGTAGCGAGTCCACGCTGGCGGGATGTGCGAGCGACTTGTTCTCGGATGCAAGGGCCGCGGCCGTCACGTGCGCAATCATGAAACCGGAGTTCAGGCCGCCTTCTTTCACCAGGAAGGCGGGCAGATTCGAGAGGTTCTTGTCGATCAAGAGCGCGATGCGACGTTCCGCGAGTGCGCCGACCTCTGCGAGCGCCAACGCCAGGTGATCCGACGCGAGCGCCACCGGTTCGGCGTGGAAGTTGCCGCCCGACAGGATTTCGCCTTCCTTCGCGAACACGAGCGGGTTGTCGCTGACGGCGTTCGCCTCGGTCTCGAGGATGGTCGCGGCGTGGCGCAGCGCGTCGAGGCATGCGCCCATCACTTGCGGCTGGCAGCGGATGGAATACGGATCCTGGATGCGATCGCAATCCTCATGACTCAGGCGAATCTCGCTGCCCGCCATCAGTGATTTCAGCGCGGCGGCGGCATCGATCTGGCCGCCTTGGCCGCGCGCTTCGTGGATGCGCGGATCGAACGGCGTGTCGCTGCCCAGAATCGCGTCGGTCGTGAGTGCGCCCGCTACAAGTGCGGCGGAAAAGATGTTCTCGGCCGCAAACAGACCTTGGAGCGCGAGCGCGGTCGAGACCTGCGTGCCGTTGATCAGGGCGAGACCTTCCTTGGCTTCGAGGACCAGCGGTTCCAGGCCTGCCCGTTCGTGCGCCCGCGCGGCAGACATCTCGTAGCCGCGATACTTCACGCGGCCGACGCCGATGAGCGCGCAACCCAAATGCGCGAGCGGCGCCAAGTCGCCGGACGCGCCGACGGAGCCTTTGACCGGAATTTGCGGCAGGAGGTCGTAGTCGAAAAACTTCTTCAGGCGGTCGATCACGGCCCAGCGCACGCCGGAGAAGCCGCGTGCCAGTCCCAAGATCTTCAGCGTCAGGATCAGGCGCACGGTCTTGTCGCCCAGGACTTCGCCCGTGCCGGTCGCGTGGCTGAGGATTAGATTGCGCTGAAGCTCCGCGAGCTTGTCTCTCGGGATGCGCACGCGCGCGAGTTCGCCAAAGCCTGTGTTGATGCCGTAGACGGCCTCGTCCTTGCCGAGGATGTCTTCGACGACCTTCCGCGCAGCATCGACGCCGGCACGGCACGCAGGATCGATCTCGAATGACTGTTTCTCGCGCGCGATACGGCGGAGCGTCGTCGGATCGGCCTTTCCCGGCGTCAGCGTTGCGGTCATGCGCGCAACATGGGCAGGTCGAGTTTATGCTCGCGTGCGCAGGCGATGGCCTCGTCATATCCCGCGTCGGCGTGGCGCATGACGCCGGAGGCCGGATCGTTCCACAGGACGCGTTCGATGCGCGCGGCCGCTTCCTTCGTGCCGTCGCAGACGATGACCATGCCCGCGTGCTGCGAGAAGCCCATGCCCACGCCGCCGCCATGATGGAGCGAAACCCAGGTCGCGCCGCTCGCGCAATTCAACAGCGCGTTCAGCATCGGCCAGTCGGAGACGGCGTCGGATCCGTCCCTCATCGCTTCGGTTTCGCGGTTGGGGCTCGCGACGGACCCTGAGTCCAGATGGTCGCGCCCGATAACGATGGGCGCCTTCAGTTCGCCTGTGCGCACCATCTCGTTGAACGCGAGACCAAGGCGGTGGCGGTCGCCCAGGCCGACCCAGCAGATGCGCGCCGGCAGTCCTTGGAACTTGATCCTCTTGCCGGCCATGTCGAGCCAGTGATGCAGGTGGCGATCTTTCGGCATCAGCTCGCGCACTTTCGCGTCCGTCTTCGCGATGTCTTCCGGATCGCCCGACAGCGCCGCCCAGCGAAACGGACCGACGCCGCGACAGAAGAGCGGCCGTATGTAGGCGGGCACGAAACCCGGGAAATCGAACGCGTTCGCGAGCCCTTCGTCCTTCGCCACCTGACGGATGTTGTTGCCGTAGTCGAAGGTCGGCACGCCTGCTTTGGCGAAGGCGAGCATGGCGTCGACGTGTTTGCGGATCGATGCGCGTGCGGCCTTATCGACCGCTTTCGGATCGGTTTGGATTCGGCTTTCCCAATCGGCGACGCTCCAGCCCTTCGGGCAATAGCCGTTCAGCGTGTCGTGCGCTGACGTCTGATCGGTGACGAGATCCGGTTTGACGCCGCGCTTCACGAGTTCGGGGTAGATGTCCGCGGCGTTGCCCAGGAGGCCGACGGACAGCGAACGTTTCTCGGCGCATGACGTCTCGATCATCGCCAGCGCCTCGTCGAGCGAGGAC
>QKCS01000168.1 GCA_003246795.1 Alphaproteobacteria bacterium | reverse complement strand
GCGCCGCCCTGCCCGTTCTCGCCGACGGATCGTCGATCGTATTGATTTCGTCGATCGCCTCAATGAAGCCGGGCAGCCGCATTCCCGCCTACGATGCGTCGAAGGCGGGGCTTGCGGGATTGATGCGGCACACGGGTATCGAAGGCGAACGGCGCGGCATTCGCGTGAACATCGTGGCGCCGGGCCTGATGGACACGTCCATCGGTCGCGAAGCGACGCGCGGCCGGCCGAACCGCGCCAAGACGCCGGTGCCGCTTGGCCGCCAGGGCACGGGATGGGAGACGGCGTACGCCGCGCTCTTCCTTCTCTCCGACGAGGCCGCTTACATCACGGGACAAACACTCGCCGTCGACGGCGGCATGACGGGGTTGAGATGAAGAAAGAGAACGGTGCGCTGAACGGCGAGGCTTGGTTCAAGGGCGCAAAAGCACAGTTGCCGGATGCGATCACGCTTCGGCGAAAGATTCACGAGTATCCGGAACTCGGGCTGCATCTGCCGAAGACCGTGGCCGCGGTGCGCGAGGCGCTCGACGGGCTCGACGTCAAGATCGAGCACGGGCCGTCTTCGTCCGGGTTGATCGTGACGCTGCAGGGGCCGAGCCAAGGACGCACCGTTCTTCTCCGTGGGGATATGGACGCGTTGCCGATGCCGGAGGACACCGATCTGCCTTTCAAGTCGAAGGAGGCCGGGCGAATGCATGCGTGCGGGCACGACGCGCACACGGCGATGCTCGCCGGCGCCGTGAAGCTGTTGCATGAGCACCGTGGGCGCCTCGCCGGCACGGTGAAGTTCATGTTCCAGCCGGGCGAAGAGGGGCACTTCGGCGCGCTGCGCATGATCGAAGACGGCTTGATCGACAAGCATCCGAAGCCCGATGGGGCCTTCGCCCTGCACATCACACCGAACGCGCCGTCCGGTTTCTTTACCGGACGCGGCGGCGCGATGCTGGCGTCGACTGACGAGATCCGTATCAAGGTCACGGGCAAGGGCGGCCACGCGTCCATGCCGCACTTGGCGGTCGATCCGATGCCGATTGCCTGCGAGATCGTGATGGGGCTGCAAAGCTTCGTCACGCGCCGGATCAACGCCTTCGATCCCATCGTCCTGACCATCGCGAAGATCGACGGCGGCACGACGACCAACGTCATACCCGAGAGCGTGTCGATGTTCGGGACTCTGCGGTCGGTGTCCGAGGCCTCACGGAAACAAGCGCACGAAGGGTTGAAACACGTGGCGCAAAAGATCGCCGAAGCGCACGGCGCGCGCGCCGAGGTGCATCTGGCCGAAGGCTATCCCGTGACGATGAACGACGGGCGCATGGTGGCGCTCGCCGCCGACACCGTGCGCGAGCTCTGGGGCGAACAAGCTTTCGTGCCGATGCCGGCGCCGGTCATGGGGGCCGAGGATTGGTCGTACGTGCTGCAACGGATTCCGGGATGCATGATCTTTCTGGGCGTCGCGCCCGAAGGTTGCGATCACCATCACGCGGCGCCGTGCCATTCGAACCGCATGATGCTGGACGAGAACGCGATGGCGCACGGGATCGCGCTCTTCGCCGCGGTCGCCGAACGGTTCCTGGATCAGGGGTTACCGGCGCAATGACGACGTCGCTCGCGAAGCATGGATTCGGGTATCAGCGCGGACTCGCCGACGTCGGGCACGGAACGTATGCGTGGCTTCAGCCGGACGGGTCGTGGGGGTGGTCGAACGCCGGGCTCATCACCGACGGCGATCAATCGTTGCTCGTCGACACGTTGTTCGACCTGAAGCTGACGCGCGAGATGCTGGCTGCCATGCGCGACGCGGCGCCGAAGGCGGCGGCGCGGATCGGAACGCTCGTCAACACGCACCACAACGGCGACCATTGCTACGGCAACGAACTCGTCGAGGGGGCCGAGATCGTGGCCTCGGCGCATGCAGCCGAGGAGATGAAGCGGGAGCAGCCGGCCCTGCTCGCCAATTTCATGAAGGCGGCGCCCGGGATGGGGCTGACCGGCGAATACCTCATGCACTGCTTCGGGGCGTTCGATTTCAACGGCATCACGCCGACACCGCCGACGACGACATTCAGTGGGCGGATGACGCGCAAGGTGGGCAACAAGACCGTCGATTTGATCGAGGTTGGACCCGCGCACACGGGTGGCGACGTTCTCGTGCATGTTCCGGCGGACCGCACCGTGTTCACCGGCGACATACTCTTTGTCGAGGGCACGCCCATCATGTGGGCGGGACCGATCGGCAATTGGATTGCGGCGTGCGACAAGATCTTGGCGCTCGACTGCGAGACGATCGTGCCGGGGCACGGGCCGGTGACGGACAAGCGCGGCGTCGAGGCGGTGCGTAACTATCTCACCTATATCCGCGATGAGGCGCGCAAGCGTTATGACGGCGGGCTGTCGGCGCGGGACGCGGCGCACGACATCGCGCTCGGCGATTTCGATTCGTGGGGCGATGCGGAACGGATCGCGGTGAACGTCGCGTCGCTCTATCGCGAATTCTCAGGCGGCCAGACGCCGCCGAACCCAGCGGAGCTTTTCGCGCTGATGGGCGAGATCTGGAAGAAGCGGCGCGGCTAAAGCGTCTTCGTGTACTGAATGAAGCCTGCGTTCTTCGCGACGCGGTCGTAGAGTTTGCGGGCGGTCGCGTTCGTTTCGTGCGTCAGCCAATAGACGCGCTCGCCGCCCGCCGCCTTTATCACCTCGTAGACGTGTTCGATCAGCGCGCGGCCCATGCCCGTGCCGCGTTCTTCCGGGTCGACGAAGAGATCCTGCAAATAGCACGTCGGGCCTTCGAGCCAGCCGTGGCGGTGCAGGATGATGTGCACGAGGCCGCGCGGACGCCCGCCGTGCTCGGCGAGATAGCAGAACATCGGTTCGGTAGGATCGAGGTAGCGCAGAAACGTCAGATCGTACTGGGTGGGTGGGAGCGCAGTTTCGTAGAAGGCGAGATAGGCCTCCCACAGGCGATCCCAATGGGGGCGATCGGCTTTCGCCAGGAGACGTACCGTCACCGCGCCCGCTTTGCGCGTCAGACCGAATGCCTTTGCGTCGAGACCGTAGAGCGCTCGCATCCGTTTCTCCCTTCCCTGCGTATCTTCGTGGTAAGGGACTCTAACGCACACGCTCAGCCAAGGCAGCAGGTCCATGCCCATCGTTCTGTACGAGCATCCGCTCAGCCCCTATGCGCAGAAGTGCAAAATTGCGCTTTACGAAAAAGACGTGCCGTTCGAGGTCAAAACGCCGGCCGCGATCGGCACCGGCCAGGTCGACGACGCGTTTTTGAAGGCGAGCCCGCGCGGCGAGGTGCCGGCGCTCGTCGACGGCGACTTCGCGGTGTTCGATTCGACGGTCATCCTGGAATACATCGAGGATGCGTTCCCCTCACCCGCCCTCATACCGCGCGACGCCAAACTGCGGGCCAAGGCGCGGATGATCGAGGACGCGATGGACACGCACTACGAGCCGATCAACTGGGGGCTCGGCGAACTTCGCTGGTTCAAACGGGCGGAAGGCGAGCAGGCGCGTGTGATCGAAGCGCGGGCGGCCTCGCAAGCGCGCGGCTTTTTCGCTTGGCTGGAACGGCATCTGGGCAAGGCTGACTGGTTCTGCGGCGACACCTTCGGGTGGGCCGATCTTTCCGTCATTCCCCACATCAACGGATCGACGGGACTCGGCGTCGGGCCGGAGCCGTCGTCGGCGCTCGGGCGGTGGCAGGCGCGCGCGAACGCGCGGCCCTCGGTCGCGAAGACGGCGCAGGCGGCTGCGGAGTCGATCAAAGGCATGGCGATGGTCGGCGAAGCGGTGCGGCAGCGGCTTTTCAAGCGGGAGTGTCCAGACCACCGGCTCGAATGGATGATCCGCTCGGACGGGCTCGACGTCGTGCTCGAAGGCATCAAGTCTGACACAATCCGCTTTTCGAACACGTTCCGCTGATGGCCCACGAATTTATCATTCATCATTATCCGACGTCGCCGTTCTCGGAGAAGGTGCGCGTTGTCTTTGGCATGAAGGGCATGGCGTGGCGTTCGGTCGAGATTCCGAACATGATGCCGAAACCCGATCTGATGCCCTTGACCGGCGGCTATCGCAAGACGCCCGTCATGCAGATCGGCGCCGACATCTATTGCGACACGCAGATCATCCTGCGCGAGATCGAGCGGCGGGTGCCCGAACCCGCCGCCATGCCGAACGCGGGCTTGAGTTTCGCGCTTGGGTTCTGGAGCGATCGGCCGTTCTTCCAAGCGACCGTGCCGCTGATCTTTGGCGAGATCGGGCCGATGGTGCCGGAGGCGTTCATCAAGGACCGCGAGAAGATGTTCCCGGAGCGGCCGTTCGACCACGCGCAGATGAAGGCGGCCGCGCCGATCATGAAGGACCAGTGGCGCGCGCATGTCGGCTTTCTGGACGCGCAGTTGAAGGACGGACGCGAATTCATCTCGCCGTCGACCGGCGGCGCGAAACCCACGGTGAGCGACGCTCACTGCTACATGAATCTATGGTTCCTGAAGAGCGGCCTGCCCCAACTTGCCGGGACTCTGCTTGCCGAGTTTCCGCGCGTCGAGGCGTGGTACGCGCGCGTGAAGGCGCTTGGTCACGGAAAGCCGACGCCGATGGATGCGAAAGAAGCGTTGCGAATCGCGAAGACGGCGACCTCCGAGGCGAAGCCTTCTGCCGATCCGCACGATCCCAACAGCCGCAAGCCCGGCGACCGCGTCAGCGTGATGCCAGACGACTACGGCCGCGATCCGGTGGTGGGCGAGATCGTGTTTTCGAACGCGCAGGAGATCGCGATCAAACGGAACAACCCCGCGGTCGGCGATGTGGTTGTCCACTTCCCGCGCGCGGGCTTTTGGGTGATGACGGCCTAGCTCAGTTTTCCAGCATCACCTTGCATTGATGCATGGGCTTGCGCAGCGCTTCGAAGGCTGCCGGCAGCTGCTCCAAATTCACGACGTCGGTGATCATGTGTTCGACGTCGACGCGGTCCTTGGCGATCATGTCGATGATGAAGTCGAAGTCGGCCGGCCGGTAGCCGAGGACGAATTGGAGCGTCAGTTCCTTCACGACGCCCACTAGGGGCAGGATCGTGTCCATCTGCTGGCAGACGCCGGCGACGACGATCTTCGCGTTGCGCGGGGCCATCATCATCGTTTCGTTGATGAGGCCGGGCGCGCCGACGCATTCGAAGATAATGTCGGGGCCCTTGCCCGCAATCGCCTCGACTTGCGGCACGAGCGCCTTCGACGGGTCGACGGCATCGGTCGCGCCGAAGCGGGCGGCCATCTTGGCGCGCCCTTCGGCCTTGTCCGACACGATCACGTGACGCGCGCCCAGGAACTTCGCCCACAGAATGACGGACAGGCCCACGGGCCCCGCGCCGATGACGAGCACCGTGGCACCGCGTTCCATCTGCGACTTGTCGACGGCGTGCAGGCCGACGGCGAGCGGTTCGATCATCGCGCCTTCGTGGAAGTTCACGACGTCCGGCAAACGATGGGCGCCGGTCGATCCGATGCGCACGAATTCCGCATAAGCGCCGTGGCTTTGGCCGAGGCCGACGCCGACGCCCTTCTCGCAAACGCCGAAGCCGGAGCCGGCGTTGCGGCAACCGGCGCATTCGCCGCAGTAGATGTAGGGGAAGCCTGCGACGCGTTCGCCGACCTTCCACTTGCCCTTCACGCCCGCGCCGACCTCCACGATCTCGCCCGCGAATTCGTGACCCATGACGCTGCCGCCGGGCAGCGGCTGCACCGAGGTCGCTTCCGTCATATGCAGATCGGAACCGCACACTCCGCAGTTCTTCACCTTGAGGATCAGATCGGTCGGACCGCACTCGGGGTTGGCGATGGTTTCGATCGCGAGAGGCTTTCCGATTTCCTTGAAGACGGCGGCGCGCATGAGTGTTTCCTTACGTCTTTCGAATGGCGGATGCGATGACAATAGCCACACAATGTGCCAGGGTTCCAGCCATCGTCATTCACATAAGCATGCTCGAGGAACGCTCATGACCATCCGACTCCGTAACGGAATCTTCCTGGCCCCCTTTCATCCGGTCGACGAAGATCCGACGTTGTGCATCCACCGCGATCTGGAGCTGATCGAGCATCTGGACCGGCTCGGCTACGAAGAGGCGTGGATCGGCGAGCACCACTCGGCGGGCTATGAGATTATTGCTTCGCCCGAGCTCTTTATCGCGGCGGCGGCGGAGCGGACGCGACGGATCAAGCTGGGCACGGGCGTCGTCTCGCTGCCCTATCACAACCCACTGACGACGGCGAACCGCATCCTGCAGCTCGATCATCAGACGCGCGGGCGCGTGATATTCGGCGTGGGGCCCGGTCTCCTTCCCTCCGACGCGTTCCAGATGGGCATCGACCCGTCGATGCAGCGCGACCGCATGGTCGAAGGGATCGACGTGATCCTGAAGCTGTTCGCGGGCGAACGCGTGACGAAGAAGACGGACTGGTTCAACCTCGTCAACGCCACGTGTCAGCTGCGCCCCTATTCCTGGCCGCATCCCGAAATCTGCGTGGCGTCGAGCGTGACGCCGTCGGGCGGCAAGCTCGCCGGCAAGCATGGGTTCGGCATGTTGTGCGTGGCCGCGACCCAGATGGGCGGCTACGACGCGCTCGCCATCAACTGGAAAGTCGCCAACGACACGGCAGCCGAGAACGGGCGCAAGATGGACCCGGAGAAGCTGCGCCTCGTCGGGCCGGTGCACATCGCCCCGACGCGCGAACAAGCGTTCAAGAACATCGAGTTCGGCTTCAAGAAGTGGCAGCTCTACTTCAACAGCATCAATCCCGCGGGGTCGCTGCAGCCCGAGATGCAGACGGCCGAGGCCTTGGTCGAACAAGGCGTCATCGTCGTCGGTACGCCCGACGACGCCATCGCGCAGGTCCAACGCTTGCAGGCGAAGCAGGGCGCGTTCGGCTGCTTCCTGCAACTTGCCCATAATTGGGCCGATTTCGAGAACACGAAGAAGTCCTACGAACTATGGCAGCGCTATGTGACGCCCGTGATCAACCGGGCGAATAAGGCGCGCGAAGAGGCGTTCGCTTGGGCGACCGACAAGGACAACGCGCAGAAGTTCATCGGCGCGGCGACGTCGGCGGCGATGCAGACGATCCAGAAGCATCAGGCCGAGCAAGCCGCGAAAGAGAAAAAGCCGGCGGCCGAATAACGCTGTTTCTTACGCGGCCGATTTGGCGGCGCCGGCCTGGAGCACCTTTGCGACGGCGATCGCCAGGTCGTCGCGCGTGAACGGCTTGCGCAGAACGACGGCGCCTTTCGGCACGGCGGCCCCGGTGCGCGCGCCACGCTCGGGTTGGCCGGTGACGAAGAGGACGGAGACCTCCGGACGAAGGGCCGTCGCCAGTTCAGCGAAATGCGGTCCCTCCAACTTTGGCATCAGAACGTCGGTGACGATCAAGTCGAGATTGCCCGCGTGGTTGTCGACCAACTGGAGGGCGGCCTCCGGGTCGGCGCACGCGATGGCCGTGAAACCCATGTCTTCGAGCATTGCTTTGTAGATAGCCGTCAGCGCCGCTTCATCGTCGACGACAAAAGCCGTGCGTCCCTCGTATCTTGGCGTCTCTGCGTTCGACCCAAGGTCTTCCGTTTCGCCGGGCGCGGCTTCGGGGAAATAGAGCATGAACGCCGTGCCGCAACCGACTTCGGACACGACATTGAGGTAGCCCTTGCTGTCGCTCACGAGATCATAGACGTACTGAAGGCCGAGTCCCGTGCCCTTGCCGACGTCCTTGGTCGTGAAGAAGGGTTCGAAGATGCGTTGTAGGACGCTTTCGTCCATGCCGACGCCGTTGTCCATGACGCGCACGCGCACGAAGCGGCCATCCGTCGGCGGTTTGCCCAGGCGCGATGCGACGGCGGACGCGCCGACGACATCGACGGCAAGCCTGATCTCGCCGCCCTTCGGCGAGGCGTCCCTCGCGTTGACGACCAGATTCATGATCGCTTGCGCGACCCCGTCACGATCAGCGTGAATGAACGCGGCGGTGTCCGGCCGCTCGACGACGAGCTCGAACTGCGGGCCGGTGAGCGGGCGCAAGAACATGCGCTGTTCGGCCAGCAGTTCCCCGATGTCGAAGGTCGAAACGCCGCTCGACGCGCCCTTGCGGCCGAACGTCAACAGCCCTTTCGTCAAGGTCGAACCACGCGCCGCCGCCTCGATGACGTGACAGAGATCTTCCTCCGGCATTTCGCCGCGCTCGAGCGAACGTTTCGCGAGGTCCGCGTGACCGCGGATGATCGCCAAGATGTTGTTGAACTCGTGCGCCACGCCGGAGGCGAGCGTGCCTGCGGCCTGCAGCTTCTGGGCTTGCCTAGTGGCGTTGCCCTGATGGACGGCTTCCGTGATGTCGGTGGCCGTTCCGAGATAGCCCGCAAACTTGCCCTGGGGATCGTGTTGCGCCTTACCGCTAACACGGACGTAGAGATATGGCCCCGGCAGCGCTGCGCCCGGTTTGAGCGGCAATTGGAAGACGAGGTCGCGAAAATCCTGTCTGTCGCCGAAGCGCCGCACCTCGTCCGGATCCAGCGATTGGTGGACCTCCGACAACTCGAAATCGGTAATCGGACGGCCGATGATTTCGTCGCGTTCGATCTTCGACACTTCGAAGAAGCGTTCGGACGCGTATGTTATCCGTCCCTCAGCATCGGCTTCCCACAGCCAGTCGGTGGCCGTTGCGACGAAATCACCCAGGCGTTTGTTTGCGGCTTCGAGTTGCTGTTTTGCGAGCAGGACCGCTTCAGCCGATGCCGCCGCCGCCGTGACGTCGATCGTGGTTCCGGTGGCGGTGAGCGGTTCGCCGGACGGCGACTTGCCGACGACGCCGTACGATTGAATATGCGCGATCGATCCATCCGATCGAACGATGCGGAACAGCTCCCTGAGGGGCACGAACTCATTGGTCATCCGATCGACCGCCCCGCGAACGCGCTCCAGGTCGTCCGGGTGAACGGTCTTTATCCAAGATCCGGGATTGAACGAACGCGGCAATTGCCCGAAGACCTCGAACTCGCGGTCGTCCCAGGCCATCAACCCTGTCTTGAAATCGTACTCCCAGGTGCCGATCTTCGCCGCCTCCGTCACCAGGCGAAGCCGTCTGGCCGTTCGCTGCAACGTTTCGTGCGCCTGCCTTTCCTGCGTGATGTCCAGACAGATCCCCACCATGCGCGTGGGCGTGCCGTCGGCCCTGCGCTCGATGATCTGGCCAGACTCGCGAACCCAGATCCACGAGCGATCCTTCGCCAACATTCTATGCTCGCACGTATAATGATTGGTTTGCCCGCGCATATGCTCGCCCATCTGCGCGATCGTTTCGGCCATGTCGTCCGGATGGATCCGCGACGACCAATTCAGCATCGAGTTTCCGAACTCGGCGGGCGAAAAAAAGAGCATTTCGCTGCAGCGGGCGGTGTAGGTCGCGCGTCCGCTGGCAAGATCGACGTCGAATGCGCCCATCTGCGCGCCGTCGAGGGCGACGCGCAAGCGATGTTCCGAGCGCCGGACTTCTTCGCGGAGCAAGACCTCCTGCGTGATATCCATCAGAAGGTTGATCATCCCGCGCGGTGCGCCGCTGCCGCGCTTCAAAGGCGCGCTCGCGAGATCGAGCCAGTGAGTCAACCCGCCGTCCGCAGCGGGAAGTTCAACAACAGCGGACCTCCTGCGGCCGGATTCGGCGGCTTGCCGGTCGAGGACGCGGAACGTATCCGCGATCACTTGCGGCCATTCGATGCTGTCGAACGACTGCCCGACGATGCTTTGGGAGCCATACTTGGCGAAGAACGAGGCATTCCCACCGAGGATGCGACCTTCGTGATCCTTCCAAATCGCGCTTCGCGCCAATTGGTCGAGGATGTCGCGCAAGGTGCGGTTTGCATCGACGGCGTCGGTGTAGTGTTCGCGCATTTCGGTACGATCCTCGAAGATCACGAGCGCGCCGGCTTCGGCATCCGTCCGCCGCCTCACCGAAACGTGGAACCAGATGGACCGTGTGCCGAGCTTTCGCTGGTACTGAGACGAACTTGTCGACCGTCCGCCGTCGAGAACGGCATGCACGGCGCTCAGCGCGTGCGTCGCGGCGTGATGTCTTTCGATGTCGGCGGCGTCAGAGAAGACATTAAAGAACGCATCGCCCACGACGCCCGACAACAACTGCTTTTCGGTCGCTTCGCGCCATGAGGCGTTGACGAAGTCGATATTGCCGGCCGCATCAAGCACGACAATCGCATGAGGGATCGCGTCGAGCACGGCGAGCGGCGCCGCGCGCAACTCTCGCGCTGCCACGTCGTCAGCCCGTGGCGACGGTCCTTGAGCCGACATTTGATGACCCGGCGATACCCAAAACCACTGCCGAGGCTAACGGCTCCGGGTTAAATTTTCGCGGAATTCGGGCCTTCTGCCGGTGCTTGCGCGCCTCCGGAGCCGCCGTTTTCGGCCGCTTAGACGCCGCGATTCACCCGCTCCATCAAGCGGCCTGACACTTTCGGCAGCGTGAAGCCAAACCGCTCGTAGAGCCCGTGCGCGTCGTGGGTCGCCAGAAGCCAGCGCCGCAGACCCTGCAGTTCGGGATGGGACAGGACCGCTTCCATCAAGCGTTTCGACAAGCCCTTGCCGCGACCGCGTTCGAGCACGAAGACGTCGGCGAGATCAGCGAATGTCGCCCGGTCCGTGATCACGCGCGCGAACCCCACCTGCCCGTCCGTCGGGTGATAGACGGCAAAGTTCAGCGCGTTTGCGATCGAGCGCCGGACGACGTCAAGCGGAATGCCTTTCGCCCAGTAGCTCTGCTGCGAAAGCCAACGATGGATCAAAGGAACGTCCAATCGCGCTGAGTCGGTCGATATCTCATAGTCATCCATCTTATCTGCACCTCGACGCCCCGTCAGCGACTAGAGACGAATCTCGCCGGCGACGATGCGATCGTGAATCTCCGGCGTCAGCGCGACGTATTGATTCGTGACGGGATCCAAGAAGTGAAGCGGGTCGGCGATCGCGCGGGGGTCAAACCCTTCTTTCACCAACTCGATCTTGCGATGTTTGAACGTGCCCGTCACTTCGATCTCGCCTTGCAGCC
>QKCS01000103.1 GCA_003246795.1 Alphaproteobacteria bacterium | reverse complement strand
CTGAGATCACATTCAAGAAGAGCGCGCTGTCGGCGACGGTTCGCGACATCGGGCCCACATGCGCGAGGTTCGTGAACGGGCTCGCGGGCCATGCCGCCACGCGTCCGAACGTCGGCTTCAGGCCGAAAACGCCGCTGAAGCTCGCCGGGATGCGGATGGAGCCGCCCGCGTCCGTGCCGATCGCGAGCGGACAGTAGCCCGCCGCCAGTGCGGCCCCCGCCCCGCCGCTGGACCCGCCCGGCGTCTTGTCCAGATTCCACGGATTGCGCGTGACGCCGGTCAGCGGATTGTCGTTCGTGCCCTTCCAGCCGAACTCCGGCGTCGTCGTCTTGCCGATGAAGACGGCGCCGTGCTCCCTGAGCCGCGCGACGCAAGGCGCATCGTGTTCGCAGGCTTGTTTCGGATCGACGGTCTTCGAGCCGCGCATCGTCGGCCAGCCCTTGGAGACGACGAGGTCCTTGATGGCGACGGGTACGCCGTCGAGCAGACCTTGCGGTTGGCCTTGCGACCATCGTTCTTCGGATGCGCGCGCCTGGGCCATCGTCGCGTCGGCGTCGACGAGACATATCGCGTTGAGGCGCGCGTCGAGGGCGTCGATACGGCCGAGGAGATATTCGGCGACTTCGACCGGCGACAAGTCCTTCGTGCGGTACGAGGCGACCAACTGCGTTGCCGTCATCCAGTGCAAGTCGGTCATATTCGGCTCCTACCTCACGGTGGTTTGCGCCGTCGCTCCCAGTTCGACGAGCGAGAGGGCGCGGCCCTTCGCTTCCAAAATCGTGACGGACGCGTGCGCGGGCTGAAAGCACACGACCCGATCGTCGCCGATCGATGCGCCAAGCGCGACGTTGATCGCAACGAAGTGGGAGTAGACGGCCGTGTCCGACTGCAACCCGGCCAGATACGTGACGACGTCGTCGCGCCAACGGCGGAGCGCGGGATCGACGCCAGTCCACGTGCGTGACATGATCGCGCGCAGCCAGTCGCCGCGGTTCTCGAGACTTATGTTCGCGGGCGACGGAATCTCGGCGACCTCTTCGACGAGTCCGACCTTCATCGACAGCATCTCGCCGAGCGGCGCCGCCGTTTCGCGCGCGCGACGCAGCGGGCTCGACACGATCTGCTTCGGCGTGAGAAGGCGCACGCGATCGGCCGCCGTCTTCGCCTGTTCGCGACCAAGGTCCGTCAAGCCCGGATCTTGCGAGTCCGTCCAGGTGCCCGCCGGCTCACCGTGCCTGATGAGAAAGAGGCGCGCCATCGTTCACTGCGGAACAAAGAGGTTGGTCTTGTCGCCAGCGGTCACACGGCCGCGACGGCCCAGCGTTTCGCGCTCCATCAAATCCGCGAGCGTGGCGGCGTCGTTCGACGTGTGGGCGATGAAGCGCTTCCCGCTGGGCAGACGGCCAATGATGATCCCCATCTTCGGACCGCCGCGATCATGCATAACCGTGTAGGTTTCGACGACGCCCTCGCCCTCCGGCTTGGGATTGACATCGGGATGAGCCATCGCGTCGATGTCGCGCTGATAGGTCTTCGGATCCTCGCGCTTCCAAGCGCCGTCGACGGGCGTCGTCGAATAAATGCCGAGCGCATGTTTCGTCACGTACCAGCCGTTCGCCGTGACCAAACCGAACGAACCCGGCTTGGAGCGCACCTTTTCCATCATCGTCGCGATCGAGTGCATGACGTAGTTGTTCCCTGCCCCGCCGAAATACGGCAAGCCGCCGGTCACCGTCAGCCCACGCGGATCGTCCTCGGCGATCCCCAGTTCCGCACAGCCGATTTCGACGGCCGATGGGAAGCACGAATAGAGATCGATGAAGTCCACGTCGGCAACGGTCTTGCCGGCCATCGCGAAGGCCTTTTGCCCCATCGTGCGAATCGCCGGCGAGGAATAGTAATTCACCCGCTCGCTCACGTGCCAAATATCCGTCGCGTCCGCGCAACCGTGCAGATAGACCCACTTCGATTCCGGAATGCCGAGTTCGCGCGCCGTCTTCACGTTCGTCATGACGAGCGCCGCGGCCATGTCGACCTGAATGACGGCATTCATGTACTTCGTATAGGGGAAACCCACGTAACGATTGTTCTCCGACGGCGTCGCAATTTCTTCGGGTGTGCGGAACTTCGGAAACCAGGCGTGCGGATTCCCCGCTGCGACTTTCGAGAACGGCGAGAAGAGTCTCCCAAGCGCAAGTTGATGGTCGCGCACGGTTCGCTTCTTGTGGCCACGGATGCCGTTCTCGAACAGCGGATAAGCGTTCACGGGGAAGTAGAGCGCGTGCGCGCGCTCGATGTCGTTCACGCCGCGACGGCTTTCGCCGATATGGATCGGTTCGCCGCCCGGGTCGTCGCCCCACTTGGCGAGGCTGATGCCTTTGTTCAGTGCGCCCAGCATCGTGGCCAAGTCTTCCGAGCCCGCGAGCAGCGCGACCGTCGTTTCGCCGTTTGCGATTTCCTCGGCCGTGCGGTTGACGAGGAATTGCGGCGTGTTGCCGCCGGCCGCCGTGTAGTACTCGCGCCTTGCCTTCGCGCCAATGCGATTGCCGAGGGAGCGCGGGGCGTTCGTGTATTGGCCAATCGGCAAGCGGCCCGCCTGCGACGAGTCCGCGGTGAAGCGGACAACCGAAATGTTGTCGATCAGCGGTTTCAGCTTGTCGGCGACCGTGGTGTCGGCGAGCGCCTTCGTCGCTGCATCGGTCAGGAGTTGGAGCGGATCGAGACTTTCTTCGAATTTGTTCTGTTGCGCCGTGCGTTGCGTAAGTTGTCCGCAGCCGACCAATATCGGCATTCGATCGTCGGTCATTTCAGTCCTTCAAGTGTCAGTTGCTTTTGAAATGGGCTTTGAGCCGGCCGACCGCCTCTTCCAACACCTTTCGCTGTTTGCAGAATGCAAAGCGTACGAGGTGCTGGGGAGCCTCGCCGGTGAAGAACACGGAGAGCGGGATCGCGGCGACGCGCGCGTGTTCGGTGAT
>QKCS01000110.1 GCA_003246795.1 Alphaproteobacteria bacterium | reverse complement strand
GGCGAGCCTTTTCGTCCCGCCCGCAAGAGCCGAAACCTCGACCGCCAACGCGCGATCGGACGCCGGCTTCAGGCGCGCGGGATTCCCGTCGTGCCATCCGCCGTAGAGCCGCCACACGTTGCGCACGACGAACTCGGGCTCGTCGTACACCGGCCTGAGATAAGGCTTGTCGAGCAGCGATTGCGGCACACGCACCGAATGCACAATGTCGTCGAGCCGCGCGCCTTCGTTCATCATCCGCAGCGTTTCGCCGGTAACGATCTCGAGCGCTTGCGCCATGTCGCCAAGCATCGTCGCAATGCGCGCCTTGCCTTCGACGGGAAGCCCGTGCGCCGGCAGCAGCAGCTCGGGCTCGAGCGCGATCATGCGCCGAAGCGTCCGCGCCCACTCCAGCGGATAGCGCTGCACCTTCTGCGGATTGCCGGCGTTCGGGAACACCCAGATCACGAAGTCGCCCGCGCAAATCGCCTTGCGCTCCGGCACCCACGCCCACAGATGGTCGTCCGTCTCGCCTTTGTCGTGCTTCAAGTCGAAGCGGACGCCGCCGACGTCGACGCTCATGCGGTCGTCGAACGTCGTGTCGGGATCGATCCAAACCTCCGGCCCAAAGCGGCGCGCCGCGAATCCTTTTCCGACCGTGCCCGTGCGGCCGACCGAAGCGCGGAACTGGCGGTCGTTGATGACCGCGTTGTAGCCGTTCGTCTGGCGATAGCGTTCGAAGCGCGGCATCACATGCGTGTGGCCGACGACGCGGGGTCGCGGATGGCCCGCGTCGCGCGCTTCGTCCACGAAGGCGCTCGCCCCGCCGACATGATCGATGTGGCCGTGCGTGTAGGCGATCGTGTGCACGGGCGCCTTCGACCAGCCGCGCAATGCCGATATCACGCGCGGCGCGAAGGAATCGAGGCTGGTGTCGAAGAGGACGAGCCCCGCGTCCGTCTTGAACGAAACGACGTGAGAGAACGCTTCGACGACCGCGATTCCGTCAGCGAGTTCCGACAGTTCGCCGGTCGTGCGATTGATCCATTTCGGCCCGTCGTATGCGCCCTCGTCGATGTAGCGCGCCGAGAGTTTCAGGATGTCGGACATGGCGCGGTCTCCTCAACCGAACGCCTTGACGGCGGCGCGCGCGATCTCTTCGCCCCACTCCTGCACGAAGTGACCGCCCTCGGCGATCTCGAGCGGGGCAGGGCAGTCTTTGATCGTCTTGCGCAGCTCGGCCATGACGGGTCCGCCCAACACAGGGTCCTTCATGCCGACCGCCATGAAGCTCTGCCCGCGCCATTCGCTCGCAAGCCACTTCGCCGCGCGCCGCGAGATGTCGACGCCCTCCATTTCCGGCGAGACCATCACGAGTTCCGGGAACCGCCGCACCCCCGCCATGTACCGCTTGTCGGGAAACGGCGCGCCGTAGGCCGCGGCCTCCGCGTCGCTCAACACCGGCGTTCCGCGCTTCATGAGGGCGGCCACGTCGAAATCGGGATTGCCCTTCACGAAGGCCTTCCAGTTGTCGAAGCCCGGCCCCGGGCTCGCGCCTTGGGCCAACGTCGTGTTCATCACCAGAAGTCGCGCGAACCGTTGCGGCATCTCCATCGGCAGCGTCAGCCCCAAGAGGCCGCCCCAATCCTGCACGACGAGTGTGATGTTGCCGAGGTCCAACCGCTCGATGAAGTTGAGCAACATCTTGCGGTGAAACCCGAACGTATAGACCTCATCTGCCACCGGCTTGTCCGACCGCCCGAAGCCGAAGAAGTCGGGCGCGACCGCGCGATGTCCCGCGCCCGTGAACGCCGGGATCATTTTGCGGTAGAGATAGGCCCAGCTGGGTTCGCCGTGCAGGCACAGGAACGTCTGCGCGTCCCCTGCTTGTTTCGCCGGGCGTTCGTCGACATAGTGAAGCCTCAATCCCTCGTAGCCCGCAAGATCGTCGATGTAGTTGGGCTTGAACGCGTAGCCCGGCAAATCGGCGAAGCGATCTTCGGGTGTACGCAGGGCTTCGATGCGCGCGCTCATTGCGGTCCTCCGCTTGAGGGTCGTCAAGCGCAATCTGGCGTCATCGGCGCGCGCGAAGCAAGCCGCAATAAGCTCTCGCCAAGCGCGCCGCGAAAGCGATAACGTGCGCCCCACCGAAATTCACATGCAGGCTCTGGGAGGCTCACCATGCGGGAAGCTGTGATCGTTTCGACAGCGCGAACGGGACTCGCGAAATCCTACCGCGGCGGATTCAACAACACGCACGGCGCTGCGATGGCCGGTCACGCCGTCAAGCACGCGATCGAACGCGCGAAGATCGAGCCGAAGGAAGTCGAAGACGTGATCATGGGCTGCGGCTTGCCGGAAGGCGCGACGGGTCAGAACGTCGGCCGCCTCGCCGCTATCTGGGCGGGCTGTCCCGTGACCACGTCGGGCACGACGATCAATCGCTTTTGTTCGTCCGGCTTACAGGCGATCGCCGTCGCCGCCGGGCGCGTTCTGAACGAAGATGTGCCGATCGCCGTTGGCGCGGGCGTCGAGTCGATCTCGCTGGTGCAGGGCTCGCTGAACACGAACCGCATCACCGAAGAAAAGCTGATGCAAACCTATCCGGCGCTTTGGATGCCGATGATCGACACCGCCGACATCGTCGCCGCGCGCTACAACATCAGCCGCGAACGCCAGGATCGCTTCTCGGTCGAAAGCCAGAAGCGCACGGCGGCGGCCCAGCAAGGCGGCAAGTTCGCCGACGAGATCGTGCCGATGGAAACGATCATGACCGTCGTGAACAAGGAAACGGGCGAATCGAAGAACGTTCCCTATACGGTGACGAAAGACGAATGCAATCGTCCGGACACGACGTATGAGGGCCTCGCCGGCCTGAAGCCCGTGAAGGGCCCCGACAAGTTCGTCACTGCGGGCAACGCGAGCCAGCTTTCCGACGGCGCGTCGGCCTGCGTCGTGATGGAAGCAAAGGAAGCGGCGAAGCGGAATCTGAAGCC
>QKCS01000071.1 GCA_003246795.1 Alphaproteobacteria bacterium | reverse complement strand
CCCGACGGTCCGGACGAGACGGCCAACAAGGAAGTGCGCAAGACCGGAACGCCGCGCGCGATGAACTTCGCGGCGAAGCAGCATTTCGACCTTGGCGAAGCGCTGAAGCTGATGGATTTCGAGACCGCGGCGAAGATGTCCGGCGCGCGTTTCGTTTTGCTGCGCGGACAGTTGGCGCGGATGGAGCGGGCGATCGCCAACTTCATGCTCGATCTGCACACGGGTACGTTCGGCTATCAGGAGGTCGTGCCGCCGTTTCTCGTCCGCGATCAGGCGATGTACGGGACGGCGCAGCTGCCGAAGTTCCGCGAGGATCAGTTCGGCACGACGAACGGCTATTGGTTGATCCCGACGGCCGAAGTGTCGCTGACCAACCAAGTGCGGGAGTCCATCTTGGACGAAGCCAGCCTGCCGATGCGCTTCACGGCGTGGACACCTTGTTTTCGTGCGGAGGCGGGCGCCGCGGGCAAGGACACGCGTGGCATGATCCGCATGCACCAGTTCTCGAAGGTCGAGCTCGTCTCCGTCACGACGCCCGACCAATCGGAGGCAGAGCACGAACGCATGACGTCGTGCGCCGAGGAAGTCTTGAAACGTCTGGGCTTGCCGTTTCGTACAATGGTGCTGTCGACGGGGGACATGGGCTTCGCGGCGCGGAAGACCTACGACATCGAGGTGTGGCTTCCGGGGCAAGACGCCTACCGCGAGATATCGAGCTGTTCGAACTGCGGCGACTTTCAGGCGCGGCGCATGGACGCGCGCTATCGCCCGTCGGACGGAAAGGGGACGCGCTTCGTGCATACGCTCAACGGGTCGGGCCTTGCTGTCGGCCGCACGCTGATCGCGGTTCTCGAAAACTATCAACAAGCCGACGGCTCGATCGGCGTTCCCGACGCATTGAAGCCCTATATGGGCGGCATCGAGACGATTGCGGGGCCGCGTGCGTAAGGGCGCTTCCGGAAAGCTGGACATTCGCATCCTGTTGTCGAACGACGACGGGATCAACGCGCCGGGTCTAAAGGCGTTGGAGAAGATTGCGGCCGAACTCTCGGACGATGTGTGGGTCGTTGCACCCGAGACGGAAGAAAGCGGTGCGTCGCGAAAACTGACCCTGACCCAACCCCTGCGCCTGCGCCAAGTGAGCAAGCACAGGTTCGCGGTGCAGGGCACGCCGACGGACAGCGTGCTCATGGGCGTCAATCACGTGCTGAAGGATCACCGTCCGGATCTCGTCTTGTCGGGCGTCAATCGCGGTTCGAACATCGCCGACGACGTCACCTACTCGGGAACGATCGCAGCGGCGATGGAGGGGACGGGACTTGGGATTCCTTCGATCGCACTGAGCCAAGCCTATGGGTTCGACGAGGGCAGCAAACCGGTCAAGTGGTCGTGTGCGGAGCATCACGGGCCGTGGCTGGTCCGCAAGCTGCTCGAGGTCGGCTGGCCGAAGGACGTGCTGATCAACATCAACTTTCCCGACGTCTTGCCGCACGCGGTCGAGCGGGTGGAGGTCACGTTGCAGGGCAAGCGCGACCAGTCGCTTGCCAACATCGTGGAGCGGGTCGATGCGCGCGGAAATCCATATTTCTGGCTCGGCTTTTCCCGGGTGCTCAGCAACCCGCCCGAAGGCACCGACCTCAGGGCCATCTACGATGGTCGTATTTCAGTAACACCTTTGCATTTGAATCTGACCGAGGAGCGCGCGCGGAAGGTTCTGGCCGAGCACATTCGCGGCGCGCCGCCCAAGTTCGACTGAACCTCACGCCGTTATCCCTCGGGGCTCGTGCTTATGACGACCGATGTGCGGGTGATCCAGCTCATCATGGAGCTGCGCCGGCAAGGCATTACGGACGCGGACATTCTGTCCGCCATCGAGACCACGCCGCGCGAGATGTTCGTGCCCGAGGTGTTCCGGGATCGCGCGTACGACAACACAGCGCTGCCGATCGATGCGGGACAGTCGGTCAGCCAGCCCTACGTCGTGGCCTTCATGACGATGGCGCTTCAGCTTAAGCCGTCGCACCGCGTGCTGGAGGTCGGCACTGGCTCGGGCTATCAGGCCGCGATCCTCGCCAAGCTCGCCAAGCGCGTTTACACGATCGAACGCCACGCGGGGCTCGCGGCGCAGGCGCAGGAGCGTCTTAAGAAACTTCATCTTTTCAACGTGGAGGTTCGGGTCAGCGACGGCGCGCGCGGGTGGCCGGGGCAAGCGCCGTTCGACCGTATCATCGTGACCGCAGCAGCAGAAAATCCGCCGCCAGAGCTCGTAAATCAACTCAATGTTAAGGGACTCATGGTTATTCCAATTGATCGTGGTGTCCAAGGGCAGGTGCTGGTCCGCGTAAGACGGACCGCACAGGGTATTGAGAGCACGGATCTTCTGCCCGTGAAGTTCGTGCCTTTGTTGGAAGGCGTGGCGAAGAGTGATGGAGCGGTCGGATGATCCGCGCAATCGTCGCTCAAACCGCAAGCGTGCCGAGCAGACGGTTCAGTCACTGATTGCCGCTCTGCTGCTTGGGACAGCGAGCGGGTGCGCGACCATAGACATGGATCGCGCGGGGGCGCCAAGCTTCAACGCGCGCCCAGGCGCGCGTCCCGTCACCGTGGTTCTGGTTCAGCGCGGGGACACGGTCAGCGGCATCGCGCGCCGCTTCGGCCTTTCGCCTGAAGCCATTATCGAAGCCAATGGGCTGCGCAAACCTTATCGGCTGATGAGCGGGCAAAGGCTCGTGTTGCCGCCGTCGTCCGTCCATATTGTCGAACCGGGCGACACGGTGAGTTCGATCGCGCGTGCCTACGGCATTTCGCGCGACGCGATCATCGCCGCGAACGACATGTCGAACCCGAACCTCGTCATACCGGGCGAGAAGCTGGCGATCCCATTCGTGGGGACGACGCAACGCGCCGTTCGGCAGACCGTGACGGTCGCGCGCAGTCCTGCGCCGCCGCCGGAGCCCGGCGACGATCCGCGGCTTGAGGGCGCGC
>QKCS01000049.1 GCA_003246795.1 Alphaproteobacteria bacterium | reverse complement strand
GCCAAGCTCACGCCGCCTTGGGAATAATGCGGCGTTAACCGTTTCGACGGCGCGCTGCTGCGGCCCCGTTGACCCGGCCACACGGCACCATTATGTTATCGCGACTTAGTCGCAATATAGGTCGTGTGATGAAACGGGATTTGATCAAGACGGGAACGTTTGCGGTTCTGCACTTCAGCGTCGCGTTTGCCGTCGCCTACGCGTTGACGGGTTCCGCGCCGATTGCGACGGCGGTCGCGCTCGTCGAGCCCGCCTGCAACACGGTCGCCTTCTTTTTTCACGAGCGCGTCTGGCGGTCGTTGCCCGCCCGGGTCACACGTTCAAGAGAAGGTGCTGGCGTTCCCACGGGCTGATGACCTGCTGATAGGCGTCGTGTTCGGACGCCTTGACGTCCGAATAGAGGTCGACGAATCCCTCGCCCAACAATTCGCGCAAGTCCTGCGAATTGCGGAAGCGCGAGAGCGCGTCGAGGAGATGGCGGGGCAGCTGATAGCGCATCGAGTCGTAGGCATTGCCTTCCATCGGCTTGGTCGGCGCCAAATTCTGCGTCATGCCCAGAAAGCCGCAGGCGAGCGAGCCCGCGATCGCCAAATACGGATTCGCGTCGGCGCCCGGCACGCGGTTTTCGATGCGGCGGTTCTTGGCCTCCGATTCCGGAATGCGCAGACCAACCGTGCGGTTCTCGTGGCCCCAATGGGTGTTCACCGGCGCCGAGAGAAACCGCACCAACCGGCGGTATGAATTCACATAGGGCGCGATCAACGGCATCGCGGCCGGCAAGAATCTCTGCAGGCCGCCGATATAGGCCATGAACTGGCGCGTGTCCTTGCCGCCGCGCGTGGCAAAGATGTTCCGTCCGCTGCTAGCGTCGACGACGCTTTGATGGATGTGCATGGCGCTGCCGGGTTCTTGTTCGTACGGCTTGGCCATGAACGTTGCGTAGATGTCGTGGCGGAGCGCCGCCTGGCGGACCGTACGTTTGAATAGGAACACTTGGTCGGCGAGTTCCAAGGGATCGCTGTGATAGAAGTTGATCTCGACCTGCGCGACGCCTTCTTCGTGGATCAGGCTGTCGATGCCGATCTCTTGCGCTTCGCAATAGTCGTAGACGTCCTCGAACAGAGGATCGAACTCGTTGACGGCGTCGATCGAATAGGCTTGGCGGCCGGTTTGCGGACGGCCCGACTTGCCGGCCGGCGGCAGCAGCGGGTAGTCCGGGTCGATGTTCTTTTGCGAGAGGAAGAACTCGAGTTCCGGCGCAACGACGGGCCGCCAGTTCTTCTCGACATAGCGGGCGAGCACTTTTTTCAGAATCTGGCGCGGCGCCACCAGTATGGGATTGCCTTCGCGATCGACGCAATCGCAGACGACCTGGGCCGTCGGTTCGCGATACCACGGGACGACGCAGATCGTATCGGCGTCGGGCGCCAGGATCATGTCAGGCGCCTGATAGGTCAGCGCGTCGGTGTCGGCGTCGGCGCCGGTCACCATCTGGCCGAAGACGCTTTCGGGCAGGCGCAGCGTGTCGTTGTCGAGGCCGGCCAGAAATTTGCTGGTCGGCAGGATCTTGCCGCGCGCGATGCCGGCCATGTCGGGAACGAGGAGTTCGACCTCGGTGATGCGGCGCTCTCTCAGCCATTCCTTCAGCGCGGGGCGGTCGCGGCTCATCTCGTCCGCTCCACATGCGCGCGAAGAGCGCGGCCGAACTCCGCAAAGAGCGCGGTCGAGAAATCGTTCTCCCAGAAGCGCCACTCAGGATGCCACTGAACGCCCAAGGCGAATGCCTTGGCGTCGCGCACGCGCAAGCCTTCGACGGTGCCGTCGGGCGCAGTCGCTTCGACCTCAAGCCCGTCGCCGACGCGATCGACGCCTTGGCTGTGCAACGAGTTGACCTTGATCGTGCGCGTGCGCGCGAGTTTTTCGAGTGCGCCGCCCGGCGTCAGGTGCATGTCGTGGACCGGCGCGTACTGCACGTCGAGCGGCTTGTCCTTGTCCTCGCGATGATCGAAACGGCCGGGCACTTCCTGAAGATGCTGATGCAACGTGCCGCCGTAGGCGACGTTCAGTTCCTGGTAGCCGCGACACACGGCCAGCAACGGCACGCCGTGCGCGATGATGCGCTTGATCAAGGGCAAGGTTGTCGCGTCGCGACGCTCGTCTTGCATCACGCCGTCGCGGGGACCGGGACCGCCGTAGTGCCTCGGCGCGACGTTGGAGGGCGAACCGGTGAGCAGAATACCGTCGACCGTGTCGAGGATCTCCTCAATGTCGATCGGCTTCTCGAGGACGGGCAGGAGGACCGGAATCGCGCTGGCGCCGTCACGCGCGGCGACGATGTATTTCTCTCCGACGGCGTGAAAAGGATGCGGCCCGATGATGCGATGATCGCAGGGGATGCCGACGATCGGTTTGTTGGGTTTGCGGGTCATCGGGTTCGGCAGTCACGCGCCCGCACACCACGGAGGTTCGGCGCGGCTATTCGTCCTTTCGGCGGAATTTATCGACGTCGCGGAGAATGAAGAGCTGGGGCGGCAAGTTCACCTCGGTCTTCGTATTCTTCAACGCGATCATAGTCTGCAAGCCTTGCGCATCGGTAATGATCCACTGCCGCAGCTCGGTCGACGGGTAGGCGAAAATTAAGGTTACTTCGCCCTTAAGAGGGCCCGATTTCTCGGAGGCGGTGATCCGCAACGTGCCGGCTTGGCGCTCGACTGAGGTGATGCGTGCGTCCTTCGCCAGGTCGACGCTTTCGCGCAGGATAAGGTTCAGTGGGTTTTCGACCAAGGGATAACGGTCGACGGTGCGCAGTTTCGAGTTCGCAACCGCAATCGTGACCCCGTCGGAGACGATGAGATAGGGGCTGGGCGGGGCGTATTCGAAGCGCAGGCGGCCCGGCTTGCGCGCGTAGATCATGCCCTGATCGAGCTCGCCGTTCGGGCCGACTTGCACGAAGCTCGCCTGAAGCGTTTTGATGCCGTTGAGGTAG